>NZ_JBUEGC010000021.1:0-108054 GCF_054963655.1 Streptomyces sp. HSS9-12
GCGATCGGAAGGAATTCCGGGCATTCCAAAATTCCCCGATGGGGAGTTCCTTGTAGTGGTGATTGCGCCACTTCCGGGTGGTGGTGGGTTGATCAGCTTCTGCTGAGGTGCCCACAGCACTGCCCTGTTTCAGCGGCTCGGGCTACGTTAGGCGGTCGCCCACCCAGAGTCAAGTTCTGCTCTGGCGACGGCGGCGAGGCGTGTGAGCGCGGTACGGGCTCACCGTCGGGTCGCCGTCGATCCAGAAGCGCCAGGGGTGCACCGCACCGTCTCCGCTTATCCCCGTCCGCGGTCCGTTACGGATCCGCCCCCGCTCCACCGGCAGACCGCCCAGGATGGCGAGCGGCCCGTCCGGATCTGCGCACAGATCGGTCCCGTCAAGCGATCGGTCCAGGTCAAGGGCAGTCGCCAGGCGGGCCGGCCCTTTGGCGAGCTCATGGTCCTTCCGCGCGGTCGGGCGGCGCTTGTACGCCAGATCGCTGCCCCTGGTGATCTCGCCGGCCCGGAGCAGTACAGCGCTCGCGCTGCCCACCGGACCGCAGACCAGGTTCACGCTGAACCACATGCCGTAGATGAAGTAGACGTACGCGTGGCCGGGCGGCCCGAACATCGAGGCGTTGCGCTCGGTGCGCCCGCGGTAGGCGTGGGAGCCGGGGTCCGTCGGCCCGTCGTACGCCTCGACCTCCGTCAGCCGCAGTTCGATCGGACCGTCCGGGGTCGTACGGACGAGCGTGCGTCCAAGGAGGTCCGGTGCGACCTCAAGGACAGGCCGGTGAAAGAAGTCGCGCGGCAGCGGCGTACGGTCTGGGTGCGGCATCGGTCCGAGGGTAGTGCAACGGGTATGGGCAGGGGCCGAGTGCGGCCTTTGGGGGATTCCGCTCACCGGCGCGCCGGTCGGGAACCGTCCGGCGCCGTTCCGCGTATGTAGGTAGGAATCAGGGCAGACACAGGCCGCGAAACGCTGTCTGGGCTGGGGAGGATGGACATGGGCTTCAAGAAGCTGCTGGCGAGTCTGGGTGCGGGTGGGGCGTCCGTCGAGACGGTGCTCACCGAGTCGAACGTGCTGCCGGGCGGTGTCGTCCAGGGCGAGGTGCGGATCCAGGGCGGATCCGTCCCCCAGCAGATCGAGGGCCTGTCCGTGGGCCTCCAGGCGCGCGTCGAGGTGGAGAGCGGCGACCAGGAGTACAAGCAGGACATCGAGTTCACGCGGCAGCAGCTCGGGGGCGCTTTCGAGGTGCAGCCCGGTGCCGTGCACGCGGTGCCGTTCGGCCTGGAGATCCCCTGGGAGACGCCGGTGACCATGGTGCTGGGGCAGCACCTGACCGGGATGCACATCGGTGTGACAACGGAGCTGGCGATCGCGCGGGCCGTGGACTCCACCGACCTCGACCCGGTGAATGTGCACCCGCTGCCGGCGCAGCAGGCCATCCTCGACGCCTTCGGTTCCCTGGGCTTCCGCTTCAAGAACGCGGACCTGGAGCGCGGGCACATCCGTGGTACGCGCCAGCGGCTGCCCTTCTACCAGGAGATCGAGTTCCTGGCCCCGCCGCAGTACCGCGGGCTGAACCAGGTCGAGCTCAGCTTCGTCGCGGACGACCGCGAGATGGACGTCATCCTGGAGATGGACAAGAAGCCGGGCCTGTTCACCGAGGGCAGCGACTCCTACCGGGCGTTCACCGTCGGTCTGTCGTCGTTCCAGAACACCGACTGGGCTGCCTACCTCAACCAGTGGCTGGCCGAGGTCGGCGGGCGTCGCAACTGGTTCTAGGCCCGCAGGTTCTAGGCTCGGGTCGGCAGTGAATCCGCCCGATCAGGAGGTTTCGACGTGACCGAGCCCAAGAGGCCACCGCTCCCCCACGACTACCTGCCTCCCGTGCCCTCGTTCACCGTGGTGAGCGATGACGTGGCGCCTGGGGCAGTGCTGGGTGATGCTCAGGTGTACGCGGCCGGCAACACCTCACCGCATCTGCGGTGGGAGGGCTTTCCGCCGGAGACCAAGAGCTTCGCGGTGACGTGCTTCGACCCGGACGCCCCGACCGGCAGCGGCTTCTGGCACTGGGTGCTCTTCGACATTCCGGCGTCGGTGACCGAGCTGCCGGCCGGCGCGGGCAGCGGCAAGTTCGAGGGGCTTCCCGAGGGCGCTGTGCACGTACGGAACGACTACGGGACGCGGGACTTCGGCGGGGCCGCGCCGCCGCCCGGCGACCCCGCGCACCGGTACGTCTTCACCGTGTACGCCGTGGACACGGAGAAGCTGGGGCCGGACGCGGATGCCTCGCCGGCCGTGGTGGGCTTCAATCTGCGGTTCCACACGCTGGCCCGCGCGCACCTGATCGGCGAGTACGCGGCCACCCCTGAGGGCTGACTGAACCGTCAGCAGAGATCGGCACCCGACCGTCTGCCCCGACCTCCCCCAGCTACCGCTGGGAGGTGCCCCCACCACCGGAGGTCGGGGCAGACGGTTTTTCACCGTCCCGACCGCCGCTGTACACGGGAAATTGCGTTGTCCGCACCGGATCGCATGGCCAAAGTTGATCCCAGCCCGCCGCGGGGGCGGGGGACCTGGGAGGTGGGCCGGGATGCGCGAGACGCTGGTGCTCAATGCGAGCTTCGAGCCGCTGTCGACGGTGACGCTGCGCCGTGCTGTGGTGCTGGTTCTGCAGGAGAAGGCCGTTGTCGAGCAGGCCCACCCCGGGCTGCGCGTCCGGGCGGCAGCCGTGGACGTACCGGTGCCGCAGGTGATCAGACTCTGCCGGTACGTACGGGTGCCCTTCCGACAACGGGCGCCCTGGTCGCGGCGGGGTGTGCTGGTACGGGACCGGCACCGCTGCGTGTACTGCGGGCGGCGGGCGACGACGGTCGACCACCTGGTGCCACGCTCACACGGGGGCGGCGACACCTGGCTGAACACGGTCGCGGCCTGCGCGGCGGACAACCACCGCAAAGCGGACCGTACGCCGGAGCAGGCGGGGATGCGGCTGCTCAGCAAGCCGTTCGAGCCGACCCCGGCGGATGCGCTGCTGCTCGCCCTCGGGGTGGCGGACCGGGAGAGCCTCCCGGACTGGCTGTCGCTGCCCGCGTAGCGGGGGCCGAGGAGGCGTAAGAGGGGGTCGTCCGGCCGCTGTTCAACCGTCCGGCTGCTGTTCAGCGGAGCAGCAGCTGGACGATCGCGACGACGCCGACGGCGACGATGACCCCGCGCAGGGCGGCGGCCGGGAGCCGCCGTCCGACCTTGGCTCCGATCTGGCCGCCGAGGGCGGAGCCGGCCGCGATGAGCAGGACGGCCGGCCAGTGGAAGTCCGCCACGAAGAGGAAGAACAGCGCGGCGACGCCGTTGACGATCACGGCGAGCACATTCTTGACGGCGTTGATCCGCTGCAGGTCCTCGTGGAGCAGCAGGCCCATCAGGGAGAGGTACATCACGCCTTGGGCGGCGCCGAAGTAGCCGCCGTACGCACTGGCGAGCAGCAGGCCGACGAGGAGCGTGGCACCGCCGTCCGGGTGGGCGTCGGTGCCGTTGCGCTCGCGGCGGCGCTGGATCGCCCGTGCCAGGCGCGGCTGGAGTATGACCAGCACCAGGGCCATGGCGATCAGGGCCGGCACGATCGTGTCGAAGGCCTTTGACGGCAGGGCGATCAGCAGTACGGCACCGGCGAGTCCACCGACGAGGGCGGCGCCGCCGAGCCGGATGACGCGCCACCGCTGGCCGGCCAGTTCGCGGCGGTAGCCGATGGCACCGCTGACCGAGCCGGGCACGAGTCCCAGGGTGTTGGAGACGTTTGCGGTGACCGGCGGCAGGCCGACGGCGAGCAGCACCGGGAAGGTGATGAGGGTGCCCGAGCCGACGATTGTGTTGATCGCCCCGGCACCCATGCCCGCCGCGAAGACGGCGACTGCCTCCCAGATGCTCAACGTTCTCCCCGTCCGGCATGATCGGTGCGTGCTGCACCGATCATGCCGGAGGCGTGGATCGCTCAGTCAATCGGGGGCTGCTCACGGCGCGGTGCGGCGACCTTGGCGGAGCTGCCGGTGCCGCCGTTGCCGCCCATCGGGCCGAAGTTGCCGAGCGCTCCGCCGAGTCCCTTGAGGGCGTCGCCGATCTCGCTGGGCACGATCCAGAGCTTGTTGGCGTCGCCCTCGGCGATCTTCGGGAGCATCTGGAGGTACTGGTACGAGAGGAGCTTCTGGTCCGGGTCTCCGGCGTGGATGGACTCGAAGACCGTACGGATCGCCTGCGCCTCACCCTCGGCGCGCAGGGCCGCGGCCTTGGCCTCACCTTCGGCCCGGAGGATCGCGGACTGCTTCTCACCCTCGGCGCGGAGGATCTCGGACTGCCGGACACCTTCGGCCTGGAGGATGGCGGCGCGCTTGTCACGGTCGGCGCGCATCTGCTTCTCCATCGAGTCCTGGATGGAGGTCGGCGGCTCGATCGCCTTGAGCTCGACGCGGTTGACGCGGATGCCCCACTTGCCGGTGGCCTCGTCGAGGACGCCGCGCAGTGCCGCGTTGATCTCCTCACGGGAGGTCAGGGTGCGCTCCAGGTCCATGCCACCGATGATGTTCCGCAGGGTGGTGACGGTCAGCTGCTCAATCGCCTGGATGTAGCTGGCGACTTCGTACGTCGCGGCCCGCGCGTCGGTCACCTGGTAGTAGATGACGGTGTCGATGTTGACGACCAGGTTGTCCTGGGTGATGACCGGCTGCGGCGGGAACGGCACGACCTGCTCACGCAGGTCGATGCGGTTGCGGATCGTGTCGATGAACGGGACGACGATGTTGAGGCCGGCGTTGAGCGTGCGGGTGTAACGGCCGAAGCGCTCGACGATGGCGGCGCTGGCCTGCGGGATGACCTGCACCGTCTTCATGAGTGCGATGAAGACGAGCACCACCAGGATGATCAGGACGATGATGATCGGTTCCATGGATGCTCTGCCACTCCTTCGGTTGATGCTTGTTGATCAAGTCTCTCAGAGTGCGCCCGCGCGTGAAGGGGGTTTGGCTCACATCACGACGGCCGTAGCGCCGTCGATCTCGACGACGTCGACCTGCTGCCCGGCTTCGTACACCTGCTCGGCGTCGAGTGCGCGGGCGGACCAGACCTCACCCGCGAGTTTGATGCGGCCGCCCTGGCTGTCGACGCGTTCGAGGACGACTGCCTGCTTCCCGCGCAGCGCGTCGACTCCGGACGCCAACTGCGGCCGCTGTCTGCGGTGCCGGGCCGCGATGGGGCGGACGACGGCGATCAACGCGACCGAGACGACGGCGAATACGAGGAACTGTGCCACCGTCCCGCCGCCGACCGCGGCGGTGACCGCTGCGGCAATGGCTCCAACCGCGAACATCCCGAATTCGGGCATCGCGGTCACAACAAGAGGAATACCCAGCCCTACGGCGGCGATCAGCCACCACACCCATGGATCCACCCGCTCATCGTAGGTGTGATGGCCTTGTCGCGGACAGTGGACGGATCAGCCGGACTGCCGGGAGAGCGGAAGGCCTTGGGCGGTCCAACGGTCGCCGTTGCGCTCGACGATGAGGGGCAGGCCGAAGCAGCGGGAGAGGTTGCGCGAGGTCAGCTCGAGCTCGAGGGGCCCGGCGGCGACGACCTTGCCCTGACGGATCATCAGGACATGAGTGAAGCCCGGGGCGATCTCTTCGACATGATGGGTGACCATGATCATGGAGGGCGCGTACGGATCGCGGGCGAGCCGGCCCAGGCGGCGTACGAGGTCCTCACGGCCACCGAGGTCGAGGCCCGCCGCCGGCTCGTCGAGCAGCAGCAGCTCCGGGTCGGTCATCATCGCGCGGGCGATCAGGGTGCGCTTGCGCTCGCCCTCGGAGAGGGTGCCGAACTTCCGGTCCAGGAGGTCGTTCATGCCCAGGCGGTCGAGGAAGCCGCGGGCGCGCTCCTCGTCGACCGCCTCGTAGTTCTCGTGCCAGTGGGCAGTCATGCCGTACGCGGCGGTGAGCACCGTCTCCAGCACGGTCTGCTTGCGCGGCAGCTTGTCCGCCATGGCGATGCTCGCCATGCCGATGCGCGGGCGCAGTTCGAAGACGTCGACGCTGCCGAGCTTCTCCCCCAGGATCTGGGCCGTACCGGCGGTGGGGAAGAGATAGCTGGAGGCGACGTTGAGGAGGGTGGTCTTGCCGGCGCCGTTGGGACCGAGGATCACCCAGCGCTCCCCTTCGGCGACCGACCAGGAGACCTGGTCCACCAGAGCCCGGCCCTCGCGGACCACGGATACGTCCACCAGCTCCAGTACATCGCTCATGAGCGCGTTGTCTCCCATGCAGTCATCAGGTCCTCGCATGCGCCTGTAGGCGCTGCCCCCAGGGAAAACCTACGCCACCGGTGCGCGGGTCCAGTCCCTAGGCTGGTCCCATGCTCATGGAACCTCGCTCAGGACGGCTGACTGCCTGGGGTAACGCACTTATTGCCGGATTTGTCTCGCCTGATGAAGCGGTGCATCGCGTGATCGGCGAGGACGCGGTGCACCGGGTGGAAGGGCTGCCGGGCGAGGACGCCCCGGTCGGCCTGTCGCTGGCGCTCGGGCGGCTGCGTGGGCTGGGGGTGACCGGCCTGCGCGTGGCGCTGCCCGTGCCGGGGCATCCGCTGGGGCTGAGCGGGCCGCCGGCGTTCAACGCGCGGGCGCTGGCGGCCGAGGAGGCGGTGATCGGGGTGGGCGGGCCGTCGCTGGGCCTGGTGCCGGAGGTGTACGAGGCCGGGCCGGAGGGCGATGTCCACGTGGAAGTGGTGTGGAACTGCCTGGCCGTACGGGATGCGCCGCCGGCGGACGTGCCGTCGCTCGGCGAGGCGGAGCGGGAGCTGGCGGAGGCGCTCCGCGAGGCGACCGAGGTGCTCTCGGGGCTTGATGTGGCCGGGTCGGGGCCGGTGGCACAGGCGGCGCTGGAGGCGTACCGGGCGCGTACCGAGCGCGGTCGGGAGGTGCTGGCGCCGGGTTATCCACCGCGCGCGCTGCGCGTGTTGGAGCTGGCGCAGCGGGTCGGTGCGCTGGTGTCGATCGCGTACGGGCCGGGCGGGACGGGGCGGGACGGGCGGGAGCACGGTGCGGCGGTGAGCGCCTCGCAGATCGCCGCGCGCGCGGAGGTGCTGCGGCCGGTGGAGCGGACCGCGCGGCGGGCTCAGGTGGCGGCGTACAACGCGTTTGTGGAGGAGCGGGAGCGGCGCTGAGCCTCCAGTGGGTTCTTCCGGGCACAGGACCGGCCCCTCAGGGCAGTCCTGAGGGGCCGGTCGCCGCGGTTCAGCCGCGGCTGCGCGATGTGGACGATTCGACGATCAGCGGTTGACGCAGTAGTTGCCGAAGGTCGGGTTCAGCGCACCGATGACGTTCACGGTGTTGCCGCAGGCGTTGACGGGCACGTGGACCGGCACCTGAATGACGTTCCCCGAGATGACGCCCGGCGAGTGCAGGGCCGCACCGGCGGCACCCGCACCGCTGGCCGAGGCCACGCCGGCCCCGGCAGCCACGATGCCCCCGGCGATCACGGTGATGGCAGCGGCCTTCTTCAGGTTCTTCACTTCTTCCTCCTAGCTGTTGCCGCGGCCAACTGCCGCGGCACGCCATGGAGAACGGGCGACCGCCGGTCAGGATGCGCCGTTCGAGCGACATACACCCGACGGTATGAATCTCAGCTTGGAAGCGGATACTCCGGATTAGCCGCCGGCAATCAGCCGGTGACGCCGTGGCGTACGGCCCACAGCGCCGCCTGAGTGCGGTCGGCCAGGTCGAGCTTCATCAGGATGTTCGAGACATGGGTCTTCACGGTCTTCTCGGAGAGCACGAGCGCCCGGGCGATCTCGCGGTTGGACCGGCCGCCCGCGATCAAGGCGAGCACCTCGCGCTCCCGCTCCGTGAGCGCGTTGCCCCGGCCCTGCATGCCGCTGGTGTCCTCCTGGGCGAGCAGCGCACCGGCGACCTCCGGCTGCAGCAGCACATGCCCGGCATGGACCGAGCGGATGGCTCCGGCCAGGGCGTCGGGGTCGATGTCCTTGTAGACGTAGCCGGCGGCCCCCGCCCGCAGGGCCGGGACGACGGTGCGCTGCTCGGTGAAACTGGTCACTATCAGCACCTTGGCGGGGTTGTCGAGCCCGCGCAGCTTCTGCAGCGCCTCGATGCCGTCGGTGCCGGGCATCTTCACGTCCATGAGGACCACGTCGGGGCGCAGCTCCTCGGCGCGCGCGACACCCTCCGCGCCGTCCGAGGCCTCGCCCACCACCTCGATGTCGTCCTGCACTTCAAGGAACGTCCGCAGGCCACGGCGGACCACCTGATGGTCGTCGACCAGCAGCACTCTGATGGCACGGCCGTGGCCCGTGCGGTTCGGCTCAGCCACCGAGAACCTCCATCTCGATCACGGTGCCCTTGCCGGGCTCCGACTCCACCGTCAGCGTGCCGCCGACCCCGCTCGCCCGGTCGCGCATCGACACCAGCCCCAGATGGCGGCCGGCCCGGCGGACGGCGGCCGGGTCGAAGCCCTGGCCGTCGTCGGCCACGCGCAGCACCGCACCCTGGCCGCGCCGGGCGAGCGTGACGTCGACCTGTGCCGCGGCGGAGTGCCGCAGCGCGTTGTGCAGCGCCTCCTGGGCCACTCTCAGCAGGGCCTCCTCCTGGGCCGCGGGCAGGGCTCGTACGCTCTGCGCGGCGAAGGTGACTCGCGCCGAGTGGGCACGGTCGAGCACCTGTATCTGGGTGCGGAGGGTGGCGACCAGGCCGTCCTCGTCCAGCGCGGCGGGGCGCAGCTCCACCACCGCGGCGCGCAGTTCGTCGGCCGCCTCGGCGGCGAGGTCCGCGACCTGCTGCAGCTCTCCCTTGGCGCGGGCCGGGTCGCGGTCGACGAGGGCGGCCGCGGCCTGTGCGGTCAGGCGCAGCGAGAAGAGCTTCTGGGAGACGGCGTCGTGGAGCTCGTGAGCGAGCCGGGCGCGCTCCCCGGCGATGGTCAGCTCGCGGCTGCGCTCGTAGAGGCGGGCGTTGGTGAGGGCGATGGCCGCGTGCTGGGCGAGGATGCCGAGCAGGGCCTCGTCCTGCTCGGTGAAGCCGCAGCCGTGTGTGTCGGGCTCCGCTGAGCGCGACGGGGGCGAGCCCGCGGCGCCGCGCCCGTCACTGGGTCGCTTCTTGTTGGCGAGGAAAAGCGCACCGAGGACCTCATCGCCGTCTGCGATCGGCAGACCGAGGAAGTCGCACAGCTCGGGGTGCGCGCTGGGCCAGCCCTCGAAGCGCGGGTCCTTGCGGACGTCGCCGAGGCGCTGCGGGGTGGCTTCCTGGAGCATCGCGGCGAGGATGCCGTGCTGGCGGGGCAGCGGGCCGATGGCCTGCCACTGCTCGTCGGTGACCCCGTCCACCACGAACTGGGCGAAGCCCCCGTGGTCGTCGGGCACGCCGAGGGCGGCGTACTCGGCGTCCAGCAGCTCTCGGGCGGAGGCGACGATCGTCTGGAGTACGTCGCGCACTTCGAGGTGCCTGCTCATGGCGAGCAGAGCGGCGCTCACCGCGGCGAGACCCGACTCGGGTACCTGGCCCATGGTCATGGCCTCACGGTACCGGCGGGGTGAGCGGCCCGTATCGGACCGATGACGGCAGCCGCTTCCGTCCGCGGCCCTAGGCCGAAGGGCCGTGCCCCGTCGCGACCCGCGTCCGAGGCGGGGCGCGCGGGCGTGGCGTCGGCGGAGGTGCATGAGCCGCCCTACCCGGAGTGGTTCGCCGTACCGGAGGCCACGGCATGGCTGGTGAACGCGGCGCGGGCAGGCGGGGGAAGGATCGTGGCGGTCGGAACGACGGCCGTGCGGGCTCTTGAGACGGCGGCGGGCCCGGATGGGGTGGTGCGCGCCGCGTCCGGATGGACGGATCTGGTGGTGACCCCGTCCCGTGGTGTGCGCGCGGTGGACGGCCTGCTGACCGGGCTGCATGAGCCGGCGGCGTCACATCTGCTGATGCTCGAAGCCGTTGCGGCCGGGAGCTGCTCAGCCGCAGTTACGGCGCGGCACTGGCGCATCGCTATCTGTGGCACGAATTCGGGGATGTGCATTTGATTCTGCCGCGATGATCCGTAGCAGAATGTGCCGCAATGCATGCGGCCTGTGAATTCGCACTCCCCGTGAATGTGAACCACAGCATGTGACGCAGATCACTTACGACGTTTCCTAGTGGCATCGCGAAAGGGCGTGTGAGCGGGAAGGGGAGCCATTCCGATCACCCCGTCGGTTTCCCTTTTCCACTACGCGGGGTAGTACGTCACACCTTTGCAACAGGTTTTTCCAGCAGCTAAGAATTACTCCCGCCGCACGGCACCGCACTCCGGAACGCGGTGCTTTTCGCCGGAACGGTTGAGCGCGCCCCTGCCGCTCAAGGGGCCCTTGCGCCACCGTCACCGACCCGGCCTCCCGCGGTACCAGCTGCTACTGGAAGAGGTCTACCCCCCAATGCGCGTCCCCAAGCTTTCCGGCTATACCCGCCTGTCCAAGACCCACAAGCTTTCCGTTGCGGGTATCGCCGCCACGGGCGCCGCAGCCCTGGCCTTCGGTGTTGTGCCGCAGTCGGCTGAGGCCCAGAGCGGTGCGCAGGCCCAGGCGCCGGCCGCCAAGCCGGCTTCGCAGTCCGGAGTCACCGTGCACGCCAACACCGTCGCCCAGCCGGCCGCCGCAGACCCGGCGGCCGACGCTGCGGCCAAGAAGAAGGCCAAAGAGGAGAAGAAGAAGGCGGAGGAGGCCAAGAAGAAGGCCGCTGCCGCCGCAATGGCGAAGGCAAAGGCCGACTACGCCGCCAAGCTGAAGAAGCAGGCCGAGGAAGCCGCCAAGAAGAAGGCCGCGGAGGCTGCCAAGAAGAAGGCTGCGGAGGCTGCCAAGGCGAAGGCCGCTGCCGCCGCCAAGGCAAAGGCCGCTGCCGCCCCCAAGGCCTACGCGAACAACCTGGACGGCTGGATCCGCGAGTCTCTCGACATCATGAAGAAGCACGGGATTCCCGGTACCTACAACGGGATTCACCGCAACATCATGCGGGAGTCGAGCGGTAACCCGCGGGCCATCAACCTGTACGACATCAACGCCAAGAATGGCGTTCCGTCCAAGGGCCTGCTCCAGGTGATCAAGCCGACCTTCGACGCGTACCACGTTCCGGGCACTTCCTGGGACCAGTACGACCCGGTCGCCAACATCACCGCCGCCTGCAACTACGCATGGCACCGCTACGGTTCGATCGACAACGTGAACGGCCCGTACTGATCCGCAATCGCGGAAAGGGCGGCGGCACCCCGGAAAGGGTCCGCCGCCCTTTTGCATTGTGCGGGCCGCTATTTGCGCATGACTTCCGGCTCATGACGGCGCAGCAGGCGTGCCACCACGAAGCCGCAGGCGACGCCAATGGCGATCAGCGCCAGCATGTTGCCGGTCCACTGGCCCGCGGTGTGGTCCCACAGCGGGTCGAAGTCGAAGGGGTTCTGCGGGTCCCACGGCGGCATCAGGTGCGACAGGTCCAGCGTCGCGCCCGCCGCACCCACGGCCCAGCGGGAGGGCATCAGCCAGGCGAACTGCTCCAGTCCGGGCTTGCCGAAGATCTGGAACAGCACTCCGGTGAAGACGAGCTGGACGATCGCGAACATCACCAGCAGCGGCATGGTCTTCTCGGCGGTCTTCACCAGCGAGGAGATGACCAGGCCGAACATCATCGAGGTGAAGCCGATCGCGATGACCGCCAGGCACAGCTCCATGGCCGGGTTGCTGGTGACCAGGCCGTCCGCGGGCAGCTCGCGCGCCGAGAAGCCGATCGCGCAGATGATGACGCCCTGCAGGGCGGTGATCATGCCGAGCACGATCACCTTGGACATCAGATACGCCGAGCGGGAGAGGCCGGTGGCGCGTTCCCGCTCGTAGATCACCCGTTCCTTGATCAGCTCACGGACCGAGTTGGCGGCACCCGAGAAGCACATGCCGACCACGAGGATCATCATGATCATGCCCGCGCCGCTGTTGAAGCGGTCGGGGGGTGTCGGTGCCGCGAGGCCGTGCTTCGCCGGAATGACGACGCTCACGCCGCCGAGGATCGCCGGCAGCAGCACCATCAGCCCGATGAAGCCCTTGTCCGACGCGATCACCGACAGATAGCGGCGCACCAGGGTCCACAGCTGCGAACCCCAGCTCTGCACCTTGGGCGGCCGCGTCATCTGCGGCTGGGCCCACGCGTGCTGCTGCGGGGCCGCGGCGTCGAAGTCCGCGGCGTACCTCTGGTAGTGCTGCGAGCCGCGCCAGCGGCCCGCCCAGTCGTAGTCGCGGTAGTTCTCGAATGCCGAGAAGACATCGGCCCAGGTCTCGTACCCGAAGAAGTTCAACGCCTCGTCCGGCGGGCCGAAGTACGCCACCGCGCCGCCGGGCGCCATCACCAGCAGCTTGTCGCACAGCGCCAGCTCGGCGACGGAGTGGGTGACCACCAGGACCGTACGGCCATCGTCCGCGAGCTTGCGCAGCAGCTGCATGACGTCCCGGTCCATGCCCGGGTCGAGTCCGGAGGTCGGCTCGTCCAGGAAGAGCAGCGACGGCTTGGTCAGCAGCTCCAGCGCGACGGAGACCCGCTTGCGCTGGCCGCCGGAGAGGGAGGTGACCTTCTTCTCCTTGTGGATGTCGAGCTTCAGCTCGCGCAGCACCTCGTCGATCCGGGCCTCGCGCTCGGCCTCGGCGGTGTCGCCCGGGAAGCGGAGCCGGGCGGCGTACCTCAGGGCGGTGCGGACGGTCAGCTCCTTGTGCAGGATGTCGTCCTGCGGGACCAGACCGATGCGCTGACGCAGCTCGGCGAACTGCTTGTACAGGTTCCGGTTGTCGTAGAGGACCTCGCCCTGGTCGGCCGGGCGATAGCCGGTGAGGGCCTTCAGCAGCGTGGACTTGCCGGAGCCGGACGGGCCGATGACCGCGATCAGGGACTTCTCCGGTACGCCGAAGGAGACGTCCTTGAGGATCTGCTTGCCGCCGTCGACGGTGACCGTGAGGTGGCGCGCGGAGAACGACACATCACCGGTGTCGACGAACTCCTCGAGCCGGTCGCCGACGAGGCGGAAGGTGGAGTGGCCGACGCCGACGATGTCGTGCGGGCCGATGGCCGCGCGACCGGACTTGGGGAGCGGCTGGCCGTTGACGTACGTGCCGTTGTGGCTGCCGAGGTCGACGATCTCGAAACGGCCGTCGGGGGTGGCGTGGAACTCGGCGTGGTGACGTGAGACCTGCAGGTCGGAGACGACGAGTTCGTTGTCGAGCGCACGGCCGATGCGCATGACGCGGCCGACGGCTATCTGGTGGAAGGTCGTCGGGCTGCGGTCGCCGTGGACCGGTGGGGTGCCGGTGGAGCCGCCGGCCGGGGGCTGCTGATGCCCGGGGTGGCCCTGCTGCGGTGGTACTTGGGGGTGTGGCGCCTGGGGGTGTGGCGCCTGCGCCTGCTGCCGGCCGGCGTGCTGGGGCGTCGGGTACGGGGCCTGGGGCGTCGGGTGCGGGGCCTGGGGCGGGGCCTGGTACGGGGCCTGGTGCGGGGCTTGCGGGTGTTGCACGCTGTTCTGCGCGCTGTGGGCGCCGACGCCCGCGTGATCGGCGGTTCCGGCACCGGACAGATTCAGCCGCGGGCCATCGGTGGCATTGCCGAGATGCACCGCTGAGCCGGGGCCGATCTCGATCTGCTGGATCCGCTGCCCTTGTACGTAGGTGCCGTTGGTGCTTCCGACATCCTCAAGGAGCCAACTGCTGCCACTCCAGCGGAGAGTGGCGTGCCGCCAGGAGACCCTGGCGTCGTCGATCACCATGTCGCCCTGCGGATCGCGTCCGAGGCGGTAGGACCTGGATGGATCGAGAGTCCAGGTCTGTCCGTTCAATTCCAGTACGAGTTCCGGCACTCCATGCCCCATTACTTGTCCCCCGAGTGACCCCCCTGCACGGGGAGTCTAGGGATGGCGAACATCGTGAGGAACTATTTCAGGCCCGGTCCGGGGACCGGAACTCGGGCCTTGGGCATGTGCGGGCGACGGTTCGGCTCAACGCCGCAATGAGGGCGTTTTTTCTTGGGAGTTGCCCGCCGTGCCGCCACGCCGGCTCATATCGGCGAGGCCCTGCGCAGATCACCGTTGCCTGGTCCCAGACTGCTGCGCGATGCCGACCGGCCGTACCCTCGAGCCCGCCGGTTTCGAGCCGAGCCGCCCACCCCCACCCCGGGGCTCGGCCAAGTAGGTGATCTGCCCGCACCGCTTGCAAGGGGTGGGCGGGCGGGAATCACACCGCGCCGAAGGCGCCGCAGCGCCCCCGGGGGCTGTCCGCGCGCTTGCGCACGGAACCGCGGCCTGTGACCTGTGTGGACTATGTGACGTGGCTGGTATCGCGCCTCGAGCGTCCGTTCTACAAGACGGGCGCGCCACCCCCGCCGGACGCCGGATACGGTGGAGGAACCATGAGCGCACAGACCTCGCCTGCCGCCGCCGTCCCCGGGGACGACACGCCTACCCTCCTCGTCAAGATCTTCGGCAAGGACCGCCCCGGTATCACGGCCGGGCTCTTCGACACCCTCGCCGCCTACTCGGTCGACGTCATCGACATCGAGCAGGTCGTCACCCGGGGCCGGATCGTGCTGTGCGCCCTGGTGACTGCTCCGAGCAGCAATGTTGTCGCTGAAGGCGACCTCCGCGCCACGGTGCACAGCTGGGCCGAGTCGCTGAAGCTGCAGGCAGAGATCATCTCGGGCAAGGGCGACAACCGCCCCCGTGGCATGGGCCGCTCCCATGTGACCGTGCTCGGCCACCCGCTGACCGCCGAGTCGACAGCCGCCATAGCGGCCCGTATCACCGGCACCGGCGGCAACATCGACCGTATCTTCCGGCTTGCGAAGTATCCGGTGACCGCCGTGGAATTCGAGGTCTCCGGCGCCGAAACCGAGCCCCTGCGCACCGCGCTCGCCACCGAGGCCGCAGCGCGCGGCGTCGATGTCGCGGTGGTCTCGTCGGGGCTGCAGCGCCGCGCCCAGCGACTGGTCGTGATGGATGTCGACTCCACCCTCATCCAGGACGAGGTGATCGAGCTCTTCGCCGCCCACGCGGGCTGCGAGGACAAGGTCGCCGAGGTGACAGCGGCGGCGATGCGCGGCGAGCTGGACTTCGAGGAGTCGCTGCACGCGCGCGTGGCGCTGCTGGCGGGCCTGGACGCCTCCGTGGTGGACAAGGTGCGCGCGGAGGTCCGGCTGACCCCCGGTGCCCGCACGCTGATCCGCACGCTCAAGCGGCTCGGCTACCAGGTCGGCGTGGTCTCCGGCGGCTTCACGCAGGTGACCGACGATCTCAAGGACCGGCTGGGCCTGGACTTCGCCTCGGCCAACACTCTCGAGGTGGCGGACGGCAAGCTGACCGGCCGGGTGATCGGGGAGGTCGTGGACCGGGCCGGGAAGGCGCGGCTGCTGCGCCGCTTTGCGGCGGAGGCCGGCGTTCCGTTGGCCCAGACGGTCGCGATCGGCGATGGTGCGAACGACCTGGACATGCTCAATGCGGCGGGCCTGGGCGTCGCCTTCAACGCCAAGCCGGTGGTACGCGAGGCGGCCCATGCGGCGGTGAACGTGCCCTTCCTCGACACAGTGCTCTATCTGCTGGGCATCACCCGCGAAGAGGTCGAGGCCGACGAAGCTCACACCGACTGACCGGCAACGGCCCCGGCGCGTGTACGCGCCGGGGCCGTTGGCGGGAGCGGTGTGCCTACTCGTGCGGCGCCCAGTACTGGAGCAGCGTGCCCACCCCGTGCTCCACGGTCTTCCAGGAGCCGTTGAACCCGACCACGGCGATGGCCGCCGTCGGGAAGCCGCTCCGGTTCATCCGGGCAAGGGTGTCCCCCTCCGCCTTGCCCGCGAGGGCGTCGGCCAGGGCGTGGATCCCAGGGTTGTGCCCGACGAGCAGCAGGTCCCGTACGTCGTCGGGCTGCTCGTTGAGCAGCGCCAGGAGGTCGCCGAGCGTGGCTTCGTACAGCCGCTCTTCGTATACGGTCTTCGGCCGCTGCGGCAGCTCGTGGACGAAGAGCTTCCAGGTCTCACGGGTGCGGGTCGCGGTCGAGCAGAGGGTCAGGGCGGGCGTGATGCCGGCACCCGCCAGCCAGCGCCCGGCGACCGGCGCGTCCTTGCGGCCTCGCTCCGCGAGCGGCCGGTCGTGATCCGCCACGTCGGGCCAGTCGGCCTTGGCGTGGCGGAGAAGGACGATCCTGCGGGTTTCCGGGGCGTTCGGGTCGGGTTCCGGGGAAGATGCAGCGACGCTCATGGGTCCCAGCTTCGCATGAAACGTGCTATACGGCGCTGGGTGTTGGGAGGCTGGCCCCGGCACGGGTGACCGCAGGTCCACGCGCCGGGCGCTCGGGGCGGCTCACAGAGCGATACGGAGCAAGACGTCGCGGACCAGCTCCAGAAGCTGGGTGACGGCAGTACCCGGGCCCGCCGCGGCGTGCGCGTCGGCGGGGCTGACGATCAGCGTCAGCAGCCCCGCGAAGGCGCAGGCGGGCAGGGCGACGGCCCACCACGGGAGCCGCGTCTGCACCCTGAGCGAGGCCGTGGGACGGGCGGGGGTGTGGTGGGTAGGGGCCGACATGGCGACCGCCTCCGTGGTCGAGTGGGCCGGATGACGCGGCCGCCTGCCACGGCCGCGCCCCACCGCGTTGTCGCGGTGTGCTCCGAACCTACGGAGCGGGGGATGTCCGGCCTATCCGGTGATCCACCCATGTACCCCTGACCCTGGGCCCCTAGGGGACGAGCCCGAAGGCCTCCGGTCGTCAGCTGGGGGCGGCGATGGTGGCGATGACAGCGATGACCACCGTGATCGCGAGCATCGCGCCGAGAATGAAGAGGAGCTTCTTCTGGCCGTTCTGGGGACGCGGGTCGAGCACTGGCATACCGCCCAGTGTCCCATCCGGCCTACGGCCGCCCCGCCGCGGGGCGGCTCAGACCCCGCGGGCCTCGTCCTCGATGACCCGGTCCCGCCCGGCGAGCATGCCCAGGACGATCTGCAGCACCATCAACGCGCTCATCAGAGCGAGCGGCAGGCCCCACGCACCGCCGTGCTGGTACAGCACACCGATCAGCAGCGGGCCGGGGATCGAGATGAGGTAGCCGACGCTCTGCACGAACGCGGACAGCCCCGCCACACCGGCCCCGGTCCGCGCCCGCATGCCGATCATGGTCAGGACGAGCGGGAACGTGCAGTTGGCGACCCCGAGGAGCAGCGCCCAGCCCCAGGCTCCGGCCGCCGGCGCGAAGTACAGACCCGCATAGCCGGAGAGGCCGCAGACGCCGAGGAGCACGGCCAGCGGGCCCTGATTCGTCATCCGGGCGGCGGCCCGCGGCAGCACAAAGGAGATCGGCACCCCCATCGCCATGGTGACGGCGAGCAGAACCCCCGCGGTCCCGGCCGGGACACCGGCGTCGCGGAAGATCTGCGGCAGCCAGCCCATGGTGACGTACGCGGCGGTGGCCTGGAGGCCGAAGAAGCAGCCGAGCGCCCAGGCGGTGGGGCTGCGCGTCACCCGGACGGCCGGGCCTTCCCGCTGCGCCGCGGGCGCCGGGCCGGACGTCGCAGTCCCACGGCGTTCGCGCAGCAGCGGCAGCCAGGGCAGGACGGCGACGGCGGCGAGGAGTGCCCACATGGCCAGGCCGGCGTGCCAACTGCCGCCCAGCGCCCGGGTCAGCGGCACGGTGACGGCCGCGGCGGCCGAGGTGCCGAGCGCCAGCGCCATGGAGTAGAGACCGGTCATCGAGCCGACCCGGGCCGGGAACCAGCCCTTGATGATCACGGGCATCAGGACATTGCTGACCGCGATACCGGCCAGTGCCAGGGCCGTGGCGGCAAGGAAGCCGACGGTGCCGCCGGTGAAGGGGCGTACGGCGAGGCCCATCGCGATGGCCAGCATTCCGCCGCACACGACGGCGGTCGCGCCCCAGCGGCGGGCGAGCCGCGGCGCGGTGAACCCGAAGACGGCGAAGCACAGCGCGGGTACGGAGGTGAGCAGGCCGGCGGCGGCGGCGCTCATGCCGAGGCCACCGCGCACCTCTTCGAGGAGGGCGCCGAGGCTGGTGACGGCAGGGCGCAGGTTCAGCGCGGCCAGGACGAGGCCGACAACGACGAGCCGGGAGAGCCGGCCGGGCACCGGTCGCGCGGCCGCGGTGGTCGGGGCCGGACCGGCGGGGGCAGCGGGCGGGACACTGGTGTCGAGGGTGTGTATGTCGTCGTCGGCCATGCCAGCCATCATAGAATCATAGGATGATTGGCTGTCCAATCGATTCCGGCCTCGTTATCCGCGTTGTCCGCCGCCGAGGAGAACCATGCCGCTCAGCTCGCCCCGCCGCTCCGCGCTCGCCGACCAGGTGATCGCCGAGCTCCGGAACCAGATCACCTCCGGCGAGTGGCCGGTGGGCTCCCGGATCCCGACCGAGCCCGAGCTCGTCGAGCAACTGGGGGTCGCCCGCAACACCGTGCGCGAGGCCGTGCGCGCCCTCGCCCACAACGGCCTGCTGGACATCCGGCAGGGCTCGGGCACGTATGTGGTGGCGACCAGCGAGCTGGCCGGGGTGATGCACCGGCGGTTCGCGGACGCCGACCCGCTGCACGTCGCCGAGCTGCGCAGCGCCCTGGAGTCCTCGGCCGCCCGGCTCGCCGCGCAGCGCCGTACCGAGCGGGACATCAAGCAGTTGGAGGCGCTGTTGCGGCGCCGCGAGGACGCCTGGGAGTCGCGGGACGCGGAGGCGTTCGTGGAGGCCGATGCCACGCTGCACCTGGCGGTGGTGGCGGCCTCGCACAACGAGGTGCTCACCGCCCTGTACTCGGACCTCAGCGACGTGCTGCGCGCGTTCCTCCGCCGCGATGTCGGTCAGGAGCTGCGCCCCGAGGAGCACATGGACCACAGCCGGCTGATCGAGGCGATCCGGGCCGGGGACGCGGAGACGGCGGGCGCCGAGGCCGCCGCGCATGCGCTCGACTGCCTGCCCGACGCCGAACCGCCGGGCAGCGGGCGGCAGGAGGCCTGAGACAGCGGCGTCAGGTGCGGTGGCTCACCCAGACCTGACGTATGTCCGCCCAGCACCGGTCCGCCAGTTCGACGGTCTCTCCGGGCCCGACATCGACGGTCCCGGCATCCACGTCCAGATCCCACCAGCGGTCGCAGTCGATGTGCAGCTGGACCCGGTCGGTGTCAGGGTTCGGGTTGTGGCACACGGCGGTGGCGCGGGAGCCGTCGACAGCCGTCCGGCACTCGGCCGCCCTTGGCCGCTCCCCCGGGCGCCGGGCCTGGTACGAGCGTTCCCCGTCGTCGCGAGCCGGTGCCGTGGGGACCGGGACGGCCAGTGCGATGGCGATGGTCGGCAGCCCCGCGGCGACCACCAGCAGGGCCGCGGACAGACCACGGGGCATACGCATCGCTGGACCTCCTCGGCTGAACGGCGGCCCGGGGAGCCGCTGCTGCACCTCAAGGGGTTGCTGCTTCCAGCGTGCGCGCCTCAGCAGGGAGGCCGCCCCAACTGCTGGGCCGAATGGGCGACCGGAGCCGGCCCCGCGACCCGGAGTACCAGCGAACGAACAGCGAAAACGCCCTGGTGGCGGCCAGGGCGTTTCGCTGGGGCAGCGCTGGGGTCCGGTCAGGCACCCATCATGTGCACGCCGCCGTCGACGTGGAGGATCTCGCCCGTTGTCTTCGGGAAGAAGTCCGACAGCAGGGCGACCACACCGCGGCCGGCCGGCTCCGGGTCGGCGAGGTCCCAGCCGATCGGGGCGCGGTGGTTCCACACGTCCGCGAGCTCCTCAAAGCCCGGGATGGACTTGGCGGCCATCGACTTGATCGGGCCGGCCGAGATCAGGTTGCAGCGGATGTTCTTCTGGCCCAGGTCGCGGGCGATGTAGCGGGAGGTCGACTCCAGTGCCGCCTTGGCCACGCCCATCCAGTCGTACTTCGGCCAGGCGATCTGCGCGTCGAAGGTCAGGCCGACGACCGAGCCGCCGCGCCGCTCCATCAGCGGCAGGCAGGCCATGGTGAGCGACTTCAAGGAGTACGCCGAGACGTGCACCGCCGTGGAGACGTCCTCCCACGTGGCGTTCAGGAAGTCGAAGGCGCCCTGCGGGCCGAAGGCGATGGAGTGCACGACGCCGTCCAGGTCGACGCCCTCGCCCAGATGCTCACGCACCTTGCCGGCCAGCCCGTCCAGGTGCTCCTGGTTGGTCACGTCCAGCTCGATGACCGGTGCGGGCTTGGGCAGCCGCTTGGCGATCCGCTCGACGAGGGAGAGGCGGCCGAAGCCGGTGAGGATGACCTCGGCGCCCTCGTTCTGGGCGACCTTGGCCGCGTGAAAGGCGATCGAGCCGTCGGTGATGACGCCCGTGACCAGGATGCGCTTGCCTGCGAGGATTCCACTCATGTGATCAGTGACCCATGCCCAATCCGCCGTCAACCGGAATGACGGCTCCAGTGATGTACGAGGCGTCGTCCGACGCGAGGAAGCGCACCGTGGCGGCGATCTCCTCGGGCTGCGCGTACCGGCCGAGCGGCACCTGCTCGAGGATGTTCTGCCGCTGCTCGTCGTTGAGCGCCTTGGTCATGTCGGTGTCGACGAAGCCGGGGGCGACGACGTTGAAGGTGATGTTGCGGGAACCCAGCTCACGGGCGAGCGAACGGGCGAAGCCGATCAGGCCGGCCTTCGACGCGGCGTAGTTCGCCTGGCCCGCGGACCCGAGCAGGCCCACGACGGAGGAGATCAGGACGACACGGCCCTTCTTGGCGCGCAGCATGCCGCGGTTGGCCCGCTTCACCACACGGAACGTACCGGTGAGGTTGGTCTCGAGGACGGTCGTGAAGTCCTCCTCGGACATGCGCATCAGCAGCTGGTCGCGGGTGACGCCGGCGTTGGCCACCAGCACCTCGACCGGGCCGTGCTTCTCCTCGATCTCCTTGTACGCCTGCTCGACCTGCTCGGCATCGGTGATGTCGCACCGTACGGCCAGGAAGCCCGCAGGCGGCTCTCCGGACCGGTACGTTATGGCGACCTTGTCGCCGGCGTCGGCGAAGGCGCGGGCGATGGCGAGGCCGATGCCCCGGTTTCCTCCGGTGACGAGAACCGAGCGGCTCAACGGATCACCCTTTCGGTAGTAGTCAGGTACCACGAAAACTATCGGTCTGGGCCACGTTACGGAGAATCGACGTCCCACAGGGGCACCCGGCGCTCGCTGTCGGGTCCCTACAGAAACCACTGGGCAGTCACCCCGGCGACGCGACATGATCGGGTGACGACTTCGGGAGGATGCCGTGCCCCATTCCATCGACGAGTCCTTCTCGGCGCTGCCGCTCGGCGCGCTCGCGGACGCGGCGCTCGCACGCGCCCGCGCGCTGGGCGCCACGCATGCGGACTTCCGCCTCGAACGGGTGAGAAGCGCTGCCTGGCGGCTGCGCGACGGCAAGACCGCGGGCTCGTCCGACACCACCGACCTGGGGCTCGCGGTGCGCGTGGTGCATGACGGCGCCTGGGGCTTCGCCTCCGGTGTGGACCTGACGATGGACGGGGCGGCGCGGGCGGCGAGCCAGGCGGTGGCGATGGCGAAGCTGTCGGCGCAGGTGATCGCCGCGGCGGGGTCGGACGAGAGGGTGGAGCTGGCGGACGAGCCGGTGCACCCCGACCGCACCTGGGTATCCGCGTACGACATCAATCCGTTCGACGTGCCGGACGCCGACAAGAGCGGACTGCTGGCGGAGTGGAGTCACCGGCTGCTGGCGGCGGACGCGGTCGCCCATGTGGACGCGTCGCTGCTGACCGTCCAGGAGAACAAGTTCTACTCGGACACGGCGGGCACCACCACCACCCAGCAGCGCGTACGGCTGCACCCGCAGCTCACGGCGATCGCGGTGGATCCGGACAGCGGCGAGTTCGACCAGATGCGCACGCTGGCCCCGCCCGTCGGCCGCGGCTGGGAGTATCTGACCGGCACCGGCTGGGACTGGGATGCGGAGCTGGCGCAGATCCCGGAGCTGCTCGCGGAGAAGATGCGCGCGCCGAGCGTGGAGCCGGGGGCGTACGACCTGGTCATCGACCCGTCGAACCTGTGGCTGACCATCCACGAGTCGATCGGCCACGCCACCGAACTGGACCGGGCGCTGGGCTACGAGGCGGCGTACGCGGGCACCTCCTTCGCCACTCCTGACCAGCTGGGCAAGCTCCGGTACGGCTCCGAGATCATGAATGTGACCGGGGACCGGACGGCCGAGCACGGGCTGGCCACGGTCGGGTACGACGACGAGGGCGTGGCCGCCCAGTCCTGGGACCTGGTCAAGGACGGCATCCTCGCCGGCTACCAGCTCGACCGGCGGATCGCGAAGCTGTGCGGCTTCGAGCGGTCCAACGGCTGCGCCTACGCCGACTCGCCCTCCCATGTGCCGGTGCAGCGCATGGCGAACGTCTCGCTGCAGCCGGCGCCCCGCGGGCCTTCGACGCAGGAGCTGATCTCGGGGGTCGAGCGCGGCATCTACGTGGTCGGCGACCGCTCGTGGTCCATCGACATGCAGCGCTACAACTTCCAGTTCACCGGACAGCGCTTCTTCAGGATCGAGAACGGCCGGCTGGCCGGGCAGCTGCGCGATGTCGCGTACCAGGCGACCACGACCGACTTCTGGGGCTCGATGGCGGCGGTGGGCGGTCCGCAGACCTACGTCCTGGGCGGGGCCTTCAACTGCGGCAAGGCGCAGCCGGGCCAGGTCGCGGCCGTTTCCCACGGCTGCCCGTCGGCGCTGTTCCGCGGCGTCACCATTCTGAACACCACGCAGGAGGCAGGCCGTCCATGAGCGACGCGCGCGCGGCCGCCGGGCCGCACCGGGCAACCATTCCCCCGCCTCTGCGCCGCGCGGGCGGAGAAGCGAACAAGGAGCAGGGATGACCAGTACGACCAAGCCGCATGAGGTGGTCGAGCGCGCCCTCGAGCTGTCCCGTGCCGACGGCTGCGTGGTGATCGCGGACGAGGAGTCCAGCGCCAACCTCCGCTGGGCGGGCAACGCGCTGACGACCAACGGTGTCACCCGCGGCCGCACCCTCACCGTCATCGCCACCGTGAACGGCGCCCAGGGCACCGCGGCCGGTGTCGTATCGCGGTCCGCCGTCACCGCCGACGAGCTGGAGCCGCTGGTGCGGGCCGCCGAGGCCGCCGCGCGAGAAGCGGGCCCCGCCGAGGACGCGCAGCCGCTCGTCGAGGGTGTCCCGGCCTCCCCGGACTTCACCGAGGCTCCTGCCGAGACCTCCTCGGAGGTGTTCGCGGCCTTCGCCCCCGCGCTCGGGGAGTCGTTCGCGCGGGCCCGCGCGGGCGGCCGCGAGCTGTACGGGTTCGCCAATCACCAGCTGGTCTCCAGCTACCTGGGCACCTCCACGGGACTGCGGCTGCGCCACGACCAGCCCACGGGCACGCTCGAGCTCAACGCCAAGTCCCCGGACCGTTCGCGCTCGGCATGGGCGGGCAGGGCCACCCGTGACTTCCGGGACGTCGACGTGGCGGCGATGGACGAGGAGCTGGCGGGGCGGCTGACCTGGGCGCAGCGCCGCATCGACCTGCCCGCGGGGCGCTATGAGACCCTGCTGCCGCCCACTGCCGTGGCGGACCTGCTGGTGTACCAGATGTGGTCGTCCTCGGCCCGGGACGCTGTCGAGGGCCGAACGGTCTTCAGCAAGCCGGGCGGTGCCACGCGCCTCGGGGAGAAGATCTCCGACCTGCCGCTGACGCTGCGCAGCGACCCCGGCGAGCCCGGTCTGGAGGCGGCGCCGTTCGTCCTCGCTCACGCGTCGGGCGACGAGACGTCGGTCTTCGACAACGGTCTGCCGCTCTCCCCCACCGAGTGGCTTCGGGACGGCGAGCTGACGCGCCTGGTCGCCTCGCGGCACACCGCCCAGCTCACCGGAATGCCGGTCGCCCCCGCCATCGACAACCTGATTCTCGACGGTGGCGACGGCCGTGCGCTTCAGGAGATGGTCGCGGACACCGAGCGAGGGCTGCTGCTGACCTGTCTGTGGTACATCCGCGAGGTCGACCCGGCGACGCTGCTGCTCACCGGCCTGACCCGGGACGGCGTCTATCTGGTGGAGAACGGCGAGGTCGTCGGCGAGGTCAACAACTTCCGCTTCAACGAGTCCCCGGTGGACCTGCTCTCCCGGGTCACCGAGGCGGGCCGTACGGTGCCGACGCTGCCACGTGAGTGGAGCGACTGGTTCACCCGCGCGGCCATGCCCGCCCTGCGGATCCCGGACTTCAACATGAGCTCGGTCAGCCCGGGCGTGTGACGAAATAGAATCGCCCCTGTCCACCCGCGATCCTCAGGAACGACATACCGCGGTCTCCCGGGGTCCCGTACCTTCCGGGCCCCGCCGTGGGGCTTCCGTACCGAATTGAGAAGGACAACGTCAGTGACACGCCTCGGCGACTCCGTCGCTCGCACCAGTGAGCTGCTGGTGCAGGACCTCTCTTCCGACAAGGCCGTGGAGCAGCTGCTCACGGAGACGAAGGCGAGGCGCTTTCTCGACCTGTCGGATCTGTCCGCGAAGGACCAGGCGGAGCTGATCGCCGCCCGGAGCGTGGAGCTCCTGCCGGGCCCGGACCGGCTCGCCGAGCGGATCGAGGCACGCCGGTCGGAGGGCAAGGGCCTGCACATCAAGCTGGGCATCGACCCGACGGCTGCGGATGTGCACCTCGGGCATGTGGTGCCGATGGTCGTCCTCAATCGCTTCCAGCGGATGGGCCACGACGTGACCCTGATCATCGGGGACTTCACGGCCAAGATCGGCGACCCGACGGGCCGTACGGCCGAGCGCCCGCCGCTGACCGACGAGGACATCGCCCGGAACCTGGCGGGCTACCGGGACCAGGTCCGGCCGTTCTTCGACTTCGAGAAGGTCAGCTTCCGGCAGAACAGCGAGTGGCTGGCCCCGTACACCTTCCCTGAGCTGCTGGGCCTGCTCTCCCAGGTGCCGGTCGCGCAGCTGCTGCAGCGCGAGGACTTCCGCGACCGGCTGTCGGCCGGCTCCGGCCTCACGATGTCGGAGCTGCTCTACCCGGTCGCGCAGGGCCTGGATTCGGTGGCGCTGGAGTGCGACGTCGAGCTGGGCGGCGCGGACCAGCTGCTCAATCTGCAGCTGGGCCGGAAGCTGATGGAGCTCAAGGGCCAGACGCCGCAGCTGGTCGTCACCATGCCGCTGATCGAGGGCACGGACGGCACCGGCGCCAAGATGAGCAAGTCCAAGGGCAACTACATCGCACTGTCCGCCTCCGCGGACGATGTGTTCGGCAAGATCATGTCGATTCCGGACCGGCTGATGACCCCGTACCTGCGGGCCTGGACGGAGTGGACCGACGACGAGATCGACACGGTGACCCGGCGGCTGGAGAACAAGTCGCTGCACCCGATGGACCTGAAGAAGGTGCTGGCGGGCGAGGTCGTGGCGGCGCTGTACGACGTGGAGACCGCGATGGCGGCCCGCGCGGGGTTCGTGGCGCAGTTCTCGAAGAAGACCTTCGCCGAGGTCGAGTCGCTGCCGACGGTCGATGCGGCCGAGCATGGCGCGGAGAGCGTGGCGGCGGTGCTCACCAAGGTGCTGGAGTTCACTCCGAGCGCCTCGGCTGCCCGCCGGATCGCCAAGCAGAACGGTCTTCGGCTGGTCGTGGAGACCGAGAACGGCCAGCAGACGGTCGTCCTGGACGAGCCCGCGGCCATCAGCCCGCTGCGCGAGGTCGTGACGCAGAAGCTCGAGGCCGCGGGTCTGGTCGCGAACCCCGGTGGCGTCTACCTCAAGGCGGGCCGCAAGATCGCCCACATCGAGGGGCTGTAGAACACCCAACGCTACGGCGGCTGGGCGCTGACGTGCCCGGCCGCCGTCGTGTGCCGGTCCAAGGTCGGTCCGTCAGGCGGCGCGCCTGCCGCCGCCGCGGATGGCCCCCCACAGGGGCGTGCCCAGCGCGACGATCAGGACGGCTCCGGCCAGTTGCAGCAGATGGCGGCCCCAGTCGATGCCGGGGGTCGCCGCGATCCCGAGCCAGCCGGCGACGGCATTGCCCAGAATGCTGCCCAGGATGCCGAAGACGCACGTCAGCCAGAGGGGGATGTTCTGCTTGCCGGGCAGGATCGCCTTGGCGATCAGACCCAGTACGAGTCCCACGATGATGGCCCACAACCAGCCCATAGCTGCCTCCTCGTACGGCACGGGTCGCACCGCTGTCGTCAGTCGGGTTCCCTACGATGCACGCAGGATGCCTGTCTACTCGATTTGGCGGTGTGGGGGCGGTCCGGCGCAGCCCGCCCCTGTCTCGAGCACGGCGGGGCCGCGGCGTACCGTTGAGGGTGTCCGGGACCGGGAGGCCCGGCTCAGATGGCAGGTGATGGAACGTGATGCGGAAGCAGCACAGCCCCCAGGTCTTCCGGATCACAGGGGCGCGTGCCGGGCTCGCTGATGACGTGCGCGGCCGGCAGCGGCGTTACGTGATCTCGATGACCGTACGGACGCTGTGCTTCCTGCTGGCCGTGGTGCTGTGGAATGTTGAACGCCATGTGGCGATGGTTGCCCTGGTACTGGGCTTCATCCTGCCGTACATCGCCGTGGTGATCGCCAACGCGGGCCGCGAGAACGCTCCGTCGCTTCCCTCCACCTTCATCCAGGCACCGGGCCGGCCCATGCTCCCGGGCGGGCCTGCACAGGCCGATTCGGAACGGGTTCCGGAAGCACCTGCTGCACAGCCGGAGGAGCAGTCGCGCGGGCAGAGCTGAGGCCGCGTCCGCGTAAACGGGGGCTCCCAAGCTCAAGAAGAGCTCAGATCAATCATGTGGTTCCGGTGCACTGGGCCGGGTCCCCCGTGACATACTGCGTAGGCGCTCCGCATCCCCCGTCGGAGCGACGGACCGACGCCGGGCGGCTCCCCCCGTGGCTGCCCGGCGTCGCCATGTCCGCGGGCAGTTCGGCGCGGTGTCTGGGGGGGTTCGGCCGGTCGCTCGGCCAAGGGAATGCAGACTTGGTGACCGTGAACGACAAAACGCCGATCTGCTCGGCCAAGGGCTGCCGTGCCGCCGCCGTATGGGTGCTGGCCTGGAACAACCCGAAGATCCATACGCCCGAGCGCCGCAAGACCTGGCTCGCGTGCGAGGAGCACCGCGAGCACCTGTCGAAGTTCCTCGGTGTCCGCGGCTTTCTGAAGGACGTGGTGAGGCTGGAGGACTGGGAGGCGTCAGCCGCCGATCGCTGACATCGGGCGGTCGGGCTGCAGGAAGGACGGGTCGTCGAGACCGGACCCGGCCTTCTTCCCCCACATCGCCCGCTTCCACAGCCTCGCGATGTCCTCGTCGGGGGCGCCGGAGCGCAGGCTCTCGCGCAGATCCGTCTCCTCCCGCGCGAACAGACAGGTGCGCACCTGGCCGTCGGCGGTGAGCCGGGTGCGGTCGCAGGCCCGGCAGAAGGGCCGGGTGACGGAGGCTATGACGCCGACCCGCGCCGGGCCGCCGTCGACGAGCCAGCGCTCGGCCGGGGCGGAGCCGCGCTCCTCCTGGTCCTCGGGAGTGAGCTCGAACCGGGTGCGCAGGCTCGCCAGGATGTCCCCGGCGGTGATCATGCCGTCGCGCTTCCAGCCGTGCTGGGCGTCAAGTGGCATCTGCTCGATGAAGCGCAGCTCGTAGTCGTTCTCGATGGCCCAGGCCAGCAGGTCGGGCGCCTCGTCGTCGTTGAGCCCCGGCATCAGCACGGCGTTGACCTTGACCGGGTTGAGGCCGGCGGTGCGCGCCGCCGCCAAGCCGGCCAGCACGTCGTGGTGCCGCTTGCGGCGGGTGAGGGCCTCGAAGACCTCCGGGCGCAGGGTGTCGAGGGAGACGTTGACGCGGTCCAGTCCCGCGTCCTTCAGGGCATTGGCGGTGCGCTGCAGGCCGATGCCGTTCGTGGTCAGTGACATCTTGGGGCGCGGCTCGAGGGCGGCGCACCGCTCGACAATGCCGGCGAGGCCGGGGCGGAGCAGCGGCTCGCCGCCGGTGAAGCGGATCTCGGTGATGCCAAGGCTGGTGACGGCGATACGGATCAGCCGGACGATCTCGTCATCGGTGAGGAGTTGGGGTTTGGCCAACCACTGCAGGCCCTCTTCCGGCATGCAGTACGTACAGCGCAGGTTGCAGCGGTCCGTGAGGGAAACCCTCAGGTCGGTGGCGACGCGACCGTACGTGTCGATGAGCATGGCTGCGGCCCCTCCCACGGACTCGTCTGGCCGGTGCCCCGGCCAGAAACCCATTGTCTCGCAGCGTACGCGATGCGTCCCATCGTAAACAGTTCGTTGAAGTAGCAGCTCAGCTGCGATGCGTGATCGGTACTGCTACGCCCAGCGCTTGATGCCGGAATGTCCCCGCCCATCCGTCCTCACAGGACGGATGGGCGGAGAAGGAAGGTGCGCCCGGCGGGAGAGGGTCGGTCGCCCCCTCAGTGGGCGCCGCTTCCGGTGAGGGAGCGCACCTCCAGCTCTGCGTACTTCTCCGCGTCCGGCTGCTCCTTGGAGACCACCGAGCCCAGCCAGCCGAGCAGGAAGCCCAGCGGGATGGAGATCAGGCCCGGGTTCTCCAGCGGGAACCAGTGGAAGTCCAGGCCGGGGAACATCGAGGTCTCCTTGCCGGAGACGACCGGCGAGAAGAGCACCAGCAGGACGGAGGAGGCCAGGCCTCCGTAGATGGACCACAGCGCGCCCTGGGTGGTGAAGCGCTTCCAGAACAGGCTGTAGAGGATGGTCGGAAGGTTCGCCGAGGCCGCGACCGCGAAGGCCAGCGCGACCAGGCCCGCGACGTTGAGTCCGCGCGCGAAGACCCCGAGCACGATGGCGACGGTGCCGATCCCGACGGTGGCCCACCGCGCCGCGGCGACTTCCTCCTTCTCGGTGGCCTGGCCCTTGCGGACGACATTCACATACAGGTCGTGTGCGAAGGAGGACGAGGAGGCCAGCGTCAGGCCCGCCACGACCGCGAGGATCGTGGCGAACGCGACCGCCGAGATCACGGCGAGCAGGATCGCACCGCCCGCCGAGTCCGCACCGCCGCCGAGTTCCTGGGCCAGCAGCGGGGCCGCGGTGTTGCCCGCCTTGTTGGAGGCCACGATCGCCTCCGGCTTGATCAGGGCGGCGGCGCCGAAGCCCAGCGCGATCGTCATCAGATAGAAGCCGCCGATGATGCCGATCGCCCAGTTCACCGAGTTACGGGCGGCCTTGGCGGTGGGCACCGTGTAGAAGCGGATCAGGATGTGGGGCAGTCCCGCGGTGCCGAGGACGAGGGCCAGCCCGAGGGAGATGAAGTCGAGCCGGGAGAGGTCGGAGACCCCGTACTTCAGTCCCGGCTCCAGGAAGGCGGAGCCCTTGCCGCTGTTCTCGGCGGCCGCACCGAGCAGCGTGGAGATGTTGAAGTCGAACTTGAGCATCACCAGGAAGGTGATCAGCAGCGTGCCCGCGATGAGCAGGACGGCCTTGACCATCTGCACCCAGGTGGTGCCCTTCATGCCGCCGATGGACACGTACAGGATCATCACGATGCCGACGAGGATGACGATGAGGATCTTCCCGGCCTCGCTGGTGATGCCGAGCAGCAGCGACACCAGCGCCCCGGCGCCCGCCATCTGCGCCAGCAGATAGAAGATCGACACCACGATGGTCGAGGTACCGGCGGCGGTGCGGACCGGGCGCTGTCGCATCCGGTACGCGAGCACGTCGCCCATGGTGAACCGGCCGGAGTTGCGTAGCGGTTCGGCGACCAGCAGCAGCGCCACCAGCCAGGCAACGAGGAAGCCGATGGAGTACAGGAAGCCGTCGTACCCGAACAGGGCGATCGCTCCGGCGATGCCGAGGAAGGACGCGGCCGACATGTAGTCGCCGGAGATGGCCAGGCCGTTCTGGAAGCCGGAGAACTGCCGGCCGCCGGCATAGAAGTCCTCGGCGCCCTTGGTCTGGCGGCCCGCCCATACGGTGATGGCGAGGGTCGCGGCGACGAAGACCGCGAAGAGGGTGGTGATCAGGGCTCGGTGCTCGCCGGCGCCCTGGGCGGCGAGCTGGATCGTGTCGCTCATTTATGCGTCGCCCTCCAGGCGGGACTTGATCGCCTCGGCCCGCGGGTCGAGCTTGGCCTCGGCGTGGCGCGAGTACCACCACGCGATGAGGAAAGTGGTCACGAACTGTGCGATGCCGAAGACGAAGGCGATGTTGATGTTGCCGAGCACCTTGGTCCCCATGAAGCCGCCCGCGTAGTTGGACAGCAGGACGTACAGCAGGTACCAGACGATGAAGGCGACCGTCAGGGGGAAAGCGAAGGAGCGGTAGGCACGGCGGAGTTCGGCGAATTCAGCGCTCTCCTGCACCTCGCGGTAGGGCTGGGTGGTGCCGGTCGCCTCTTCGGGCGGCGGTGATTCGGTGTACACGGAGGTCTCCTGTCGGATGCGGCTGCGCGGGCGAAGCGTTACGTGAGCCGGATCACGCCGGTCCGGATTCGGCATGGTAGGGGTGTGCGCAACGGTTGCGACAGAGGCAGTGGTTGAATTCCGCAGGATCGGCTGAATGAGCCGACACCGGCCGCCTCCACGGTCGTTGACCTCGATGTGAACGACCCGTCGAGCCTCCAGCCGCCGCCCGGGCCTGCCCGGCGTCCGTATGGCATGGTCAGGCTGCCCGCGGCGGTGACGGTCGCTCAGACCGTCCGACGGGCCGGTTCGACCGATCCCCGGCGGTGGTACGGGCCCCGCGTGCCGCTGCCGCCGCTGAGCATGAAGGCCCTGCGCGTCGACTCGTCAGGGCGCTGAGTCCTGCCACTGATTCACTCGTACGGACCTGACGGCTTCGGCCATCCGGACCAACTCCGTGGGGAATCCGGGCTTTTCGTCGGAATCCATTGATCAGATCAACAGTTCGGCGCTAGCTTCCGTCGTCATGTACCCGTCCACGCGCGACCCGCGCATCGGACGGTCCCACGGATGATGTGGAGAACCCATGGTTCATCTCCGACCCAGACGCGGACGAGTGCTCGCAATGCCGGTCGGCCTCGCGCTCACCGCGTCTCTCGGACTCCTGCCCGGTGTCATCGCCTCGGCGGCACCGGCAGCCGCGCAGAGCACGCCCACGGCGGCGTCCGCAACCCAGGACGGCCCCGTGCTGTCGTACGTGGTGAACACCGCCACCGACGCCGGCACGCTCAGCAGGGTGAAGAGGGCGATCGCCCAGGCCGGCGGCGCCGTGGTCACCGCCCACGACAAGATCGGCGTGATCGTCGTGCACTCGGCGAACCCCGACTTCGGACCGACCATCCGCTCGGTCCAGGGCGTACAGTCGGCCGGCGCCACCCGCACCGCCCCGCTCAAGGCCGTCTCGACCACCGATGTCGGCAAGCCGGAGAAGGCGGCGGAGCCGAAGTCCGCCGCCGCCCTCAAGGCCGCCAAGACCTCGGGCAAGGAGCCGCTGGAGTCCCTGCAGTGGGACATCCCGGCCATCAAGGCCGACCAGGCGGCGCGGATCGACCCGGGCAGCCGGGATGTCACGGTCGCGGTCATCGACACCGGTATCGACGACACCCACCCGGACCTGGCGCCCAACTTCTCCGCCAGGCAGTCGGCCAACTGCGTCGGCGGGGTGCCGGACACCACCAAGGGCGCCTGGCGCCCGTACAACCCGGCCGAGGACTACCACGGCACGCACGTCGCCGGCACCATCGCGGCCGCGCGCAACAACACCGGCGTCGCCGGGGTCGCCCCGGGCGTGAAGGTCGCCGCCATCAAGGTCAGCGAGCCGGAGACGAGCCTGTTCTTCGCCGAGTCGGTCGTCTGCGCCTTCGTCTTCGCCGCGGACCACGGTGTCGAGGTCACCAACAACAGCTATTACGTCGACCCGTGGCTGTTCAACTGCAAGGACGACCCGGACCAGAAGGCCATCCTCGACGCTGTCGACCGGGCGGCGCAGTACGCGCAGCGCAAGGGCGTGGTCAACGTCGCCTCCGCCGGCAACTCCAACGCCGACCTGGCATCCGACACATTCGTCGACAAGACCAGCCCGGACGACTCCACCCCGGTCGAGCGGACCGTCAACCCGCGCGAGTGCTTCGACATCCCGGCGCAGCTGCCGGGCTTCGTCACGGTCTCCGCGACCGGTCCCAAGACCCTCAAGTCGTACTACTCCAACTACGGCCTGGGACAGATCGACGTGGCGGCCCCCGGCGGTGACAAGTACCAGGTGCCCGAACTGCCCGCCAAGGACGGCCGGATCCTGTCCACGATGCCGGGCGGCGACTACGCCTTCCTCCAGGGCACATCGATGGCCGGCCCGCATGTCGCCGGCGTCGCCGCGCTCCTGAAGAGCTCGCACCCGGACGCCGGCCCGCAGGAGATCCAGTGGCTGCTCAAGGCGCAGGCGGACAACCCGGGTTGTCCGACCCAGCCGTACGACCCCGACGGCGACGGCACGGTCAACGCCACCTGCACCGGCACCCAGAACATCAACAGCTTCTACGGCTACGGCATCGTCGACGCCCTGGACGCGGTCGAGCAGTGATGTGCGCATCAGCTCCTTCCACCCGTCTCCTGACCGAAGTGGAGAATCCATGACGACACGCTCCTCCAGACGCCCGCGCCGCCGCGCCGTGGCGATATCCGTCGGCACGGCCCTGGCCACGGCGCTCGCCTGCGTCCCGGCCGCGGCCAGCGCCGCTCCCCTCGACACCACCGGCACGACGGCGTCGGCGCAGACGGCGGCCGACGGCCAGTCGCTGAGCTACGTCGTCAACGTCCGTCCGGGCGCTTCGACTTCCGCGTATGTGAAGAAGGCGATCGCCCGGGCCGGCGGTACGGTCGTCCTGTCGTACGACCGGATCGGCGTCATCGTCGTCCACTCGGCGAACCCCGACTTCGCCAAGCAGATCCGCGGGGTGCGCGGCGTCTCCTCGGCGGGCGCCACCCGTACCGCGGCGCTGCCCGCCCAGTCCACGACCGATCTCGGCACCCCCAAGCTGCTGAGCTCCGCGCAGGCCGAGGCCGCCGCGCGGCAGGCCGCCGCCGACGAGGACCCGCTGCAGCCGCTGCAGTGGGACCTGCCCGCCATCAAGGCGGACAAGGCGCACGAGAAGTCGCTGGGCAGCAGAAACGTCACGGTCGGCGTCATCGACACCGGCGTGGATGACACCCACCCCGACATCGCGCCCAACTTCGACCGCCAGGCGTCGGTCAACTGCGTCACCGGAAAGCCGAACACCGCGGACGGCGCCTGGCGTCCGGGCGCGCAGGAGAGCCCGCACGGCACGCACGTCGCGGGCGAGATCGCCGCCGCCAAGAACGGCATCGGCGTCACCGGTGTCGCCCCGGGCGTCAAGGTCTCCGGCATCAAGGTCTCGACCCCGGACGGCTTCTTCTACACCGAGGCGGTCGTCTGCGGCTTCGTCTGGGCCGCCGAGCACGGCATCTACGTGACCAACAACAGCTATTACGTCGACCCGTGGATGTTCAACTGCACAGACGACCCGGACCAGAAGGCGCTTGTCGAGGCCCTCGGCCGGGCCACGCGCTACGCCGAGCGCAAGGGCGCGGTGAACGTGGCCGCCGCGGGCAACTCCAACTTCGACCTCGCCGCTGACTCGATCACCGACGACTCCAGCCCCAACGACACCACGCCGGGTGAGCGCACCATCGACCCGAGCGAGTGCCTGGACATCCCGACCCAGCTGCCGGGTGTCGTCACGGTCTCCGCGACCGGGGCGAAGGGCCTGAAGTCCTCGTTCTCCAACTACGGCCTCGGGGTCATCGACATCGCCGCGCCGGGCGGGGACAGCACCCGCTACCAGGCCCCGCCGCCCCCGGCCGTCAGCGGTCTGATCCTCGGCCCGATTCCCGGTGGCGGATACGGGTACATGGCCGGTACGTCGATGGCCTCCCCGCACGTGGCCGGCGTCGCGGCGCTCATCAAGAGCACCCATCCCTCCGCCTCCCCCACGGCCGTCAAGGCCCTGCTGGCGGCGGGAGCGGACGACGCCGACTGCCCCGAGCCGTACGACATCAACGGCGACGGCAAGGCCGACGCGGTGTGTGAGGGCGGCACCGGCTACAACGGCTTCTACGGCGCGGGCATCACGGACGCGCTGGACGCGGTCACGAAGTAGTTCCCGGCATCACAAACGGGCGGTACTCCGGGATCCCGGGGTACCGCCCGTTTCACGAGGTCACGACTTCATGAGGTCACGACTTCATGAGGTCACGACTTCACGAGGTCACGACTTCACGAGGTCACGACTTCACGAGGTCACGACACGGCCGAACGCTGCGGCTCGGCCGCCGGCGCGGACGCCTCCGGCTGCCAGCCCGGGCCCCGTACCACGCGCCCGACGCGCTCTCGCCAGCTGCGGGCGGCCGCGAAGTCGCGGGCGATCGCGACGTACTCGTGCGTGGCCACGCGCAGCGGGTTGTAGGTGGAGATGTTCTTGGTGAGCCCGTACTCGGGCCGCTCGGTCTCCGGTGTGAAGGAGCCGAAGAGCCGGTCCCAGATGATGAGGATGCCGCCGAAGTTGCGGTCGAGGTAGCTGCCTTGGGACGCGTGGTGAACCCGGTGGTGGGAGGGCGTGTTGAAGACGTACTCGATGGGCCGGGGCAGCTTGTCTATCCGCTCGGTGTGGATCCAGAACTGGTAGACGAGGTTGGCCGAGGAGCAGAAGGCGAGCGCCGCCGGGTGCACACCGCAGGCGATCAGCGGTACATAGAACGGCCAGACCGTCCACGTCGTCCACGGCTGGCGCAGCGCGGTGCTGAGGTTGAACTTCCGGCTGGAGTGGTGCACCACATGACAGGCCCACAGGATGCGGATCACATGGTGGCCGCGGTGCGACCAGTAGTAGAAGAAGTCCTGGGCGAGCAGCATCAGCGGCAGCGTCCACCACAGCACCGGCACGCGCAGCGGCGTGAGTTCGTAGATCGCGGCATAGATGGCGACGATCGGGATCTTCCACAGCGCGTCGAAGACGAGGCTGCCGAGTCCCATACTGATACTGGTCGCGGCGTCCTTGGCCTCGTACCCCGCGGCGTCCTCGTCGGGGTGGAGCCGGTAGCTCACGATCTCCAGGACGGTGAGCAGGACGAAGGCGGGTATCGACCACAGCACGACATCGGGCAGGTGCGGCATGCCCGCACCATAAGGGCGCTGGTAGGGGTGCGGCTAGGGGTTGTTACCGACAAGTATGGTCTCTCGTTGCCTCGAGTACGCGAAGGTCTGCGGAGCAGCGCCCTCCGTATCGTGGACAGCTGGAAACTGACGAGCCGTCATGCCGGGCAGGTCGGCGGACGAGTCGCGTGCCGGAGCCAGGCCGCCGCCTGAGTGAACGGTTCGGCAGCACCGGGGCGGACGTTCGCTGTCAGCAGCGGCCCGTATTCTCATGGACCATGCTCGAAGACCGCTCGGCAGCCGCACCGTCCACCGCGCAGCAGTCCGCACCACCGGTGTCCCCGTGGCCGACGGCGTACCCGCAGGGGTACGCCGTCGTTGACGTCGAGACCACGGGCCTGGCGCGTGACGACCGGATAGTGTCGGCGGCCGTCTACCGGCTCGACGCGCGGGGCGAGGTGGAGGACCACTGGTACACCCCGGTCAACCCGCAGCGGGATCCCGGACCGGTCTGGATCCACGGACTCACCAGCGAGATGCTGGCTGACGCACCACTGTTTCCGGACATTGCGGAGGAGTTGTCCTCCCGACTTGACGGCCGGGTCCTGGTCGCGCACAACGCGGTGTTCGACTGGTCGATGCTCGCCCGCGAGTACGCGCGGGCCAAGCGCACCGCGCCCGTACGCCAGCGCCTGTGCACCATCACCCTCTCCAAGGAGCTCGGACTGCCGCTGCCCAACCACAAACTGGAGTCGCTCGCCGCGCACTACGGCATCGTGCAGCAGCGCGCCCACCACGCCCTGGACGACGCCCGCGTGCTCGCCGAGGCCTTCCGGCCGAGCCTGCACCGCGCGGCCGCCGCCGGCGTACGGCTGCCGCTGCTCGCCTGCCAGCCGCTCACCGAGTGGTCGGACACTCCCGGCCCGATCGGCTACCAGCGGTCGTACGGCTCAGGCTCCGGTGCCCGGTACGGCGCCGGCAGCTGGCGCCCCAGCCGCAAGCGCCCGGCCTGCCCGTACCCGAACCCGGGCCGGTACGAGCCGGGCAAGCCCTTGGTGCAGGGCATGCGGGTGGCCTTCTCCGGGGACACCTCCGTCGACCGCGAGCTGCTGGAGGACCGCGCCTTCGAGGCGGGCCTGCACATCGCCACCAGTGTGTCGCGGCTCACCAGCCTGCTCGTCACCAACGACCCGGACTCGGGCACCTCCAAGGCGGCCAAGGCGCGGTCCTTTGGCACGCCGGTCGTCGACGAGGCGGCGTTCATGCAACTGCTCCAGGATGTCGCCCCGGCGACGCCGTCATCCGAGTGAACGCGGCGCGACGCGCCCGCCTGCGCTCCCCGTCCGCCCCCTCACGGTCGCACCCTGTGGCCCATGGCTACATGCGAGGTTTGCGGAAACGACTACGGAATGGCCTTTGAGGTGCACGCGCAGGGCCAGGTGCACGTCTTCGACTGCTTCGCCTGCGCCATCCACCGGATGGCGCCGATCTGCGAGCACTGCCGGGTGCAGATCATCGGGCAGGGCGTGCAGGCGAACGGGCAGTTCTTCTGCGGCGCCCACTGCGCCCGCGCCGAAGGGAAGGAAGGCATCGTCGACCACGTCTGAGGACACGTACATTCTGAGGACACGTACATGACACATCACCCCGGCCGTCCCGGGCTCCGGCCGACCCGGACCCGGCTGCCGGGGCCCACCCGACCAGCACCCCACGACCGAGTTGTACGGTCGTGGGGTGTACCGCTTCCTGTTGTCCCGGCAGTGGGTGATTCTCACCCTCGTGGCTCTCGTGCTCATCCCCGTGATGATCAAGCTGGGCTTCTGGCAGCTGCACCGCCATGAGCACCGCGTGGCCCAGAACAAGCAGATCGCGGACGCTCTCGCCGCGCACCCGGTCCCGGTGGAGAAGCTCACCTCCCCCGGCCACGTCGTCCCCGGCTCGGACCGATGGCATCCGGTGACGGCCGTGGGCGCGTACGACACCCGGCACGAGGTTGTGGTCCGCCAGCGGACGGCCGCCGACGAGCAGACCATCGGGTACTACGTCCTCACCCCGCTGATCATGAAGGACGGGCGGGCCGTCCTGGTCAACCGCGGCTGGATCCCCCCCGGCGACGACCTCACCCGCTTCCCGAAGGTCCCGGCCGCGCCCGCGGGCGAGGTCACCGTCACCGGCCGGCTGATGCCCGACGAGACGACCGCCGAGAGTGGCATCAAGGACAGGCAGGGCCTTCCGGACCGCCAGGTCATGCTGATCAACAGCAAGCAGCAGGCGAAGCGGCTGCCCCAGCCGGTTCTCGGCGGCTATATCGAGCTCACCGGGACCTCCCCGAAGGCGCCCTCCGGCCGGCCCGAGCTCGTCCCGGCCCCGGACCACAGCAGCATCGGCCCGCACATGGCGTACGCCTTCCAGTGGTGGCTGTTCGCCGCGGGGGTGCCGGTCGGCTGGGTGGTACTGGTCCGCCGCGAACTGAAGGACCGGCGGGCCGGCGCCGAGGAGCACACAGAGGTCCCGGTCGCCGCCTGACCACGGGACGTGGCCGGGTCAATCGCCGGAGGAGCCCCGGTTCGTGCAGGTCAAGCAGGTCGAGGCTGAACGTGCTCCGTGGTTGGCGGCTCATGACGGGTTGCGGGATCGGCGATTTGGTGACGGCTCCACGGTGATCCGGACCCATGCGCCGAAAGACGGATGGGGCATAGGTACAGCTGCGTGCTTTGAGCCGGCCGCTGAGCCTGAAGCGGCGCGCTCGGCTGACTGCGCCCCTCCCGTGCGGACCGTGCCCCCGGCCGCCTGGCACCCGTGGTGACCTGCACCGGCGCAGGAACGGGAGCCCCCAAGGAGCCCGAGCAAGGTCGCGCTCCTGGAATGCTCCGGGCCCGCTGCGGGCAGGGGAATCACGGAACCCTTGAAAGGCGGCACCGTGCCAGGACGCATCGAGGACTACGCGCTTATCGGCGATCTGCAAACGGCCGCCCTCGTCGGCAAGGACGGCTCCATCGACTGGCTGTGCCTGCCCCGCTTCGACTCAGGAGCCTGTTTCGCCGCACTGCTGGGCGACGAGGAGAACGGCCACTGGCGCCTGGCCCCGGCCTCCGCCTGGGGGCACCTCCCAGGCGAAGCTCTGGGGGACTGTACCCACCGCTCGTACCGCGATGGCACCCTGGTCCTGGACACGGTGTGGGAGACCGACTCCGGTACCGTCAAGGTCACCGACTTCATGCCCCACCGCGACCGCGCGCCCGACGTCGTCCGGATCGTCGAGTGCATCTCCGGCCGGGTCGTCATGAGCAGCGACGTCCGGCTGCGCTTCGACTACGGCCATATCGTGCCCTGGGTGCGGCGCGCCGACGGACACCGGATCGCGATCGCGGGCCCGGACTCGGTCTGGCTGCGCAGCGAGCCCCGGATCACCATGTACGGCCAGGCCCCCTCCACCCGTGCCGACTTCACCGTCACCGAGGGGGAACGCATCGCCATCGTCCTCACCTGGCACCCCTCGCACGAGAAGCGGCCGCGCCGCATCGATCCGTACGAATCCCTGGACAGCTGCGTCCACGACTGGCAGGCGTGGGCGGACGGCTGCCGCTACACCGGCCCGCATCGCGATGCCGTCCTGCGCTCGCTCATCACCCTCAAGGCCCTCACCTACAGCCCCAGCGGCGGGATCGTGGCGGCTGCCACCACCTCGCTCCCCGAGGTGATCGGCGGCGTCCGCAACTGGGACTACCGCTTCTCCTGGCTACGGGATTCGACACTCACCCTGAACGTGCTGCTCGCCAGTGGCTATCTCGAAGAGGCCACCGCCTGGCGGGACTGGCTGCTGCGGGCCGTCGCCGGCGACCCCGCCGATCTGCAGATCATGTACGGGATCGCGGGCGAGCGACGGCTGACGGAGTACGAGGTGCCGTGGCTGCGGGGCTATGAGGGGTCGGTCCCGGTCCGGGTCGGCAACGCGGCGGTCGAGCAGCTGCAGCTCGATGTGTACGGAGAGGTCCTGGACACCTTCTACCTGGCGCGGGAACGCGGTATGCCCGCGGAGGAGGACGCCTGGAACCTCCAGCAGGCGCTGCTCGAGTTCCTGGAGGGCAACTGGCATCGGCCGGACGAAGGACTGTGGGAGGTGCGCGGGCCGCGCCGGCACTTCGTCCATTCCAAGGTCATGGCGTGGGTAGCGGCCGATCGCGCCGTCCGCACGATGGAGAAGCATCCGGAGCTGGCGAGGGACATCGACCGCTGGCGAGCGATGCGGGATGAGGTCCACGCGGAAGTGTGCAGCAAGGGCTACGACCCGGACCGCAACACCTTCACCCAGTTCTACGGGTCCGCCGAGCTGGACGCGGCCACCCTCCTCATCCCCCAGGTCGGCTTCCTCCCGCCCACAGACCCGCGCGTCGTCGGCACCGTGGACGCCGTCCGCCGCGGGCTGGATCACGGCGGCCTGGTACGCCGCTACTCCCAGGACGACAGCCAGGTGGACGGCCTGCCGGGCGCCGAAGGGGCGTTCATCGCCTGCTCCTTCTGGCTCGCGGACGCCCTGCACGCCACCGGCCGCGACAAGGATGCCCACGAGCTTTTCGAACGGCTGCTGTCCCTGCGCAACGACGTCGGTCTGCTCTCCGAGGAGTGGGACCCGGACGCGCAGCGCCAGTTGGGGAACTTCCCGCAGGCATTCAGCCATGTGGGCCTGGTCCATACCGCCCTCTCGCTCTTCGGGACCGATACGAGAGCATGAGGGCATGGATCTCGAACTCAAGGACCGCGTGTACGTGGTCACCGGCGGCAGCCGCGGCCTCGGGCTGGCGACGGCGCGCGAACTGGTCGCCGACGGCGCCAGGGTGGTGGTGAGCAGCCGCGACGAGAAGAGTGTCGCTGCCGCGGCCGCCGATCTCGGGCCGAGCGCGGTGGGCGTCGCCGCCGACAACTCCGACCTGGCGACCGCCGAGCGGCTGATCGCCACGGCCCGGGCGCAATTCGGGCGTTTCGACGGCATCCTCATCAGCGTGGGCGGGCCGCCGCCGGGCCTGGCCACGGACAACACGGACGAGCAGTGGCGGGCGGCCTTCGAGTCGGTCTTCCTCGGCGCGGTGCGGCTCGCGCGGACCGCGGCCGCGGAGCTGTCCGATGGCGGCGTGATCGGCTTCGTCCTGTCCGGCTCGGTCCACGAGCCCATCCCCGGGCTGACGATCTCCAACGGCCTGCGGCCGGGCCTCGCGGGCTTCGCCAAGTCCCTGTCCGTGGAGCTCGGACCGCGCGGGATCCGGGTCGTCGGCCTGCTGCCCGGCAAGATCGACACGGACCGGGTGCGGGAGCTCGACGCGCTCTCGGGCGACGCGGAGGCGGCGCGTGCGCGGAGCTCGGCGGCGATTCCGCTCCGCCGCTACGGGACGCCGAAGGAGTTCGGCAGGGTGGCCGCGTTCCTCCTCTCGCCGGCCGCGTCGTACGTCACCGGCGTCATGCTCCCGGTGGACGGCGGCTTCCGCCACGGCTTCTGACCGCCTCCGGCGGTCATGAGTCAGTCCGCCGGCCAGCCCGTGTCCGCGCCCGGGGGCCTACATCACACGCCGCGGCCGGTGCCGTACGGCCCTCAGGCGGACCTCTGCCGGGAGGCGGTCCAGCCCCGCCGAGTCGCGGGCGTGGGCCAGCGCCTCCCGGCTCAGCCGCTCCAGCGCATCCGCCGGCTCCGCCCGCGGCTCCAGTTGCAGGGCGGCCCGGGCGGCCGGGGCCGTACCCCGCCCCCGCAGCAGGACATGCGCCCCCGACACCCCGTCCAGCGACTCCGCCTCCGCCGCCAGCACGCCCTCCAGCGCCCGGCCCCGCACCCGCGCCCCCGCGCCGTCGCCGTTGCCGACGAGGACTTCGCCGAGGCGGCTGCGCCGGAACTGGGCCAGCAGCCACCACAGCAGAAGGAGCAGCAACACGCCCAGGACGGCGAAGACGGTCGGCCACCACCAGGCCTCGTCCCGGAACCGGGTACGCCCCTCGTCACCCAGCACCACATCGTGCGGCCCGGTGAGGAACCACCAGCTCGGCATCGTGAAGCCCCAGCGCCGCTGCAGGTCCAGCCCCCCGAGCAGCACCCCTCCGCCGAGCGCGAGCAGCACTAGCCCAGCCAGCCCCAGCAGCACCCGGTTGACGGTCCTGAGCATGTGTCACCTCACCTCTTCGCCGGTCGGCGCACATGCACGGACAGGACGGGCGGCCGGGCCAGCCCCAGCTCCCGCAGGCCCGCGACCAGCGCCGCGTCCACCTCGCCGCGGACCTCGTCGAGATCCCGGAAGTGGGCCTGCGCCGAGGCCCTGACCCGGTGCCGGCCGACGGCGACCTTCACCGACTGCACCCCGGACACCTCCATCGCCCGGTCGCGCAGAACCAGCGAGGCGGCGGTCCGGTCGAGCCAGGCCCGTACGTCGGCTCCGCCCGGGCCCGCGGGCGCGCGCATCGGCAGGAGCCCGCGCCGCCCCGGCGTGAGGGCGAGCACCAGCAGCCACAGCCCCACCACGATCGCGATCACGGCTCCGGCGAGCATCCAGCTGTCGTCCAGAGGGCGTTCCGCCAACTCGTCGGCGAGCCGGCGGCGCCAGGCCATCGCGGACCGTCCGGCCCGTACGGCCGCCACGTCGTACAGCAGCAGCCCCACACCGGCGGCCGAGAGAGCGGCGACGATCGCCGCCGGAACACGCCGGGTCGACCAGTGCCGCCGGGCTCGTCCGCCGCCGCCCCCGTGGTCGTACGCCGAGGCGGACGCGGACTGCTTCAGGTCCCCGGGGCCGCCAGTGCCCTGGTCGACCTCGCGCTCGACGGTCGGCAGCCGCCGGGTGGCATCCGCGTTCGGCTCGGTGTCGCTCATCTGACCCGCTCCCGGTCCGCATGCCGCGTCTGCGCCGAATGCAGCCGATCGACGAACACCGAGACCTCGGGCACCTCCATGCCCGCCAAACTGCGGACGCGTTGGGTGACTTCACGACGTACGGCGCCGCAGCGCGCACCAATGTCGGAGGGGTAACCCAGCTCCACGGAGATCCGCACCCGGGCCTCGAGCTGGGGTGCGCCGCCGCCCTGCGCGCGGGCACGGGCCACCGACGCCGTCGCATGCGGCATCGTCCGCTCGACAGGCACCAGGGGCGCCTCGGGCGCCTCGCGTAGCACCTCGCGGGCCGCCTGCGCGGCGATCTTCGCGATGACCCGGTCGGCGATATGGGTGGCCCCCCGCTCACGGGCGGGCACCAGCGCCGCCGCTGCCTCCCCCGGCGCCACCGCTCACCGCCGCCGTTCGTCGCGCTCGCGGGGCCGGAAGAAGTCCCCGGGTTCCCAATCGCCTTCCAGGAAGCGGCCGACCACGAACCCGACGGCGCCCAGCGCCGCCACCAGCAGGAAGGCTCCGAAGCCGCCGAAGTATCCGGCGAAGCCCAGCGCCATTCCGGCAATCAGGCCGACCAGGGCCATGTTCATCCTGCGCTCCCCTCGTCCTCATGCTCGCTAGTGGATCCGCGGCTCCTCTTCTTCCTCTTGCTCCTCCGGCAGTTTGACATCGCTCACCGCGATATTGACCTCGACGACCTCAAGACCGGTCATCCGCTCGACGGCGGAGATCACGTTCTCCCGTACGGCGCCTGCCACATCGGCGATGGAGACGCCGTAGTCGACGACGATTTCCAGGTCGAGCGCGGTCTGCACCTCGCCGACCTCGGCCTTCACCCCGCGGGTGACGGATCTGACGGCGCCGGGCACCCGCTCCCGTACGGCCCCGAAGGTGCGGGAGAGACCGCTGCCCATCGCATGGACGCCCACCACATCCCGGGCTGCCAGTCCGGCGATCTTCTCCACCACGCCGTCGGCGATGCTGGTACGGCCACGGGTGGCGGGATCTCCTCCGCCGCGCCGTCCTCCGAGGGTCTTCTGGACAGGGCCACCCGCGGACTCCGTCGTGGGGGTCTCGGGCCGGCTCCGCTGTGCGGCTTCGGACATCACCAGGTGTCCCTTCTCAGGAGGGAAGCGGCTTTCCGCTCTGTTGCTCACACTAAGGGTGATTGCCCGGTGCTGCTTCGAGGGTGCGGCGCACGCGTGCGACAGGCTGAACCGAGCGCGACGGGAAGAGGTGAGCGCCGGTGCCGGCACAGGAATGGGCCCAGACCGTACGTCAGCAGCTCGGGCTGGGGCGGCTGCTTCCGCTGGGTGGCCCGGCCGACGGCGCCTGGATCGCGGAGCGCGCCGCGCGCGAGGTGCTGAAGCGGGAGGCCGCCGTGGTTCCGGGAGTCCGGCTGGGCCGGCTGCGGATCGGTCTGGCTGATCCGGCGTCGGCGGAGCAGGCCGCGGTACCGGTTCCGCCGAGTGCGCTGCCGCCCGGCCCGCTGCGTGTGGAGGCGGAGTTGGCGGCCTCGGCGCGGCTTCCGCTGCCCGAGACGACGGAGCGGCTGCGCTCGGTGCTGCTCGCGGCGGCCGAGCACCGCCTCGGGATGGACATCGCTGCGGTCGACCTCCATGTCACGGAACTGATGGAGGAACCGGAGGCGGAGGAGAGTGCGGGCAGCGCGGAGGAGCGACCGGTGGGCCCCGAGCCGGTCGGCGACGCCGAACCGGCGGACCTGGCGGAGGCGGTGGCGGCGGTGCCGGGCGTGACCCGGCTCGCCCCCGCGCTCGGGGCCTTCACCCGCGGCATCCGCATCGACCACGAGCGCCGGCACGTCCTGGTCCAGGTGGCCGTCGCGGCCGACCACCGCGCGCTGGACGTGGCCCGCGCGGTCCGGGCGACGGTGGCCGCCCGGGCCCGGGCCGGGGAACCTCCCGGCCCGGTGACGGTCGCCGTTTTGCTGACAGCCATCGACCCGGCGGCCGACCGCGCACCCGAGGAACGCCAATAGGGCATGGCAGCTGCCCCGGCGCGCTGGTCCCGTACTTCGCAGGTCACCGAAAAGGTTCGCCGCAGCGGCCTCTCGGCGTCCGATCCCGACCGAGCCGGACCGGGACCGCTATCGCCGCTACGGTCCCGATCGGCGAGTGATCAGCTACGACCACTTGATCTTCACGGTCGGGTGACCCGCGAAGAACGGAGCTCGTCGCAGTGCCAGTGACTTAACGCGCTCTTTGGGGCTCTGACGTGCGGAAACGTCGTCGGGCAGGCCCTTCGGCGGTCGTTAGGTCACTGGCATTGGGGGCTAGTCGGCGATGCCGGCCAGGTCCCGAAGCCGACGAGCCTGAGCGGCCCGCTCGGCCACGCGCTGCTCCTCGTACGTTCGGTCCGCGGCTCCGCGCAGCAGCGCCTTGGTCTCAATGACGGCGTCGCGCGGGGCGGCCAGCAGCGCCGCGGTCAAGTCCTGCACGGCGCTGTCGAGTTCCGCGGCGGGCACGACGAGGTTCGCAAGGCCCGTGCGCTCGGCCTCAGCGGCGTGGACGTACCGCCCGGTGACACAGATCTCCAGCGCCCGGGCGTAGCCGACGAGACCGACGAGCGGGTGCGTGCCGGTGAGGTCCGGGACGAGCCCCAGGCTGCTCTCACGCATGGCGAACTGCACATCGTGGGCGCACACGCGCAGATCGCAGGCGAGCGCGAGCTGGAAGCCGGCGCCGATCGCATGCCCCTGTACGGCGGCGATGCTGACGATGTCGTTCCGCCGCCACCAGGTGAAGGCTTCCTGGTACTCGGAGATGGTCGCGTCGAGGTCCGCATCGGACCCGCGCGCCAGGTCGATGAACGACGGTTCGCCGTCGAATCCCTCAGGGGTGAACGCCTGCCGGTCGAGCCCGGCCGAGAAGGACTTGCCTTCCCCGCGCAGCACGACCACCCGGACGCTTCCGGGCAGCAGTCGGCCCGCCTCGGTCAACGCGCGCCACAGAGCGGGCGATTGAGCGTTGCGTTTGGCGGGGTTGTCCAGCGTCACCGTGGCGACGGATGCCGCTTCGTCGACGGTGAGCCGTACGCCGTCCTTGTCCAGCAGGGTCATGGGGTGCCTCCGGATCGGCCGCAGTCAAGCAGCCCCCTGGGGATCAGCCCCGCCCGCGACAGGGGGCGGGGCGTCCACGGAAGACTGCAGTACTGCACAGTAACCACCCGGGCGATCGCGCGATCGACCGGGTGGCACTGCCCACTCCTGCCGGGGGTGCCTCGTCAGGACGAAGCGGCCTTCTTACCTCGAGTGGCTCCACCGCGACCACGGAGGGCCACCCCGGACTCGCTGAGCATCCGGTGAACGAACCCGTAGGAGCGACCGGTCTCTTCGGCCAGTGCCCTGATGCTCGCACCGGAGTCGTACTTCTTCTTCAGGTCAGCCGCGAGCTTTTCGCGCGCGGAGCCGGTCACCCGGCTGCCCTTCTTCAGAGTCTCGGCCACCCGTGCCTCCTCATGGGAAGTGCGCTCTGGACTCTCATGATCACCCCTCGGGGGCTTCCTGGCCACCCATTCGGCAAGGTCCGTACGACAACCTTTCCGCGCCCGATACAGGGTGGACGATCCGGAATGATCACTTCCGTGAGGTGCTGACGACGTCACTGTGCGCAGTCGGTCGCGAAGTACCAGGTCAGCGCGGTGTCGAAGCCTCGGGCCCGGGCGGCGGCCCCTGGAGGGCGGGATTCCGGCGACCGCCGAGGGGGCACGCCGGAGTACGACCCGACCTCGCTCAGATGATGGATCACGCATAGGCCGAACGATCCAGTCAGATGGATCAAGCCAGAGCGACCAGGTCCGCGTAGTCCTCGCCCCACAGGTCCTCGACGCCGTCGGGCAGCAGGATGATGCGCTCGGGCTGGAGCGCGTCGACGGCGCCCTCGTCGTGGGTGACCAACACGACCGCACCGGTGAAGGTGCGCAGCGCGCCGAGGATCTCCTCGCGGCTGGCCGGGTCGAGGTTGTTGGTCGGCTCGTCGAGCAGCAGCACATTGGCGGACGAGACCACCAGCGTGGCCAGGGCCAGCCGGGTCTTCTCGCCACCGGACAGCACGCCGGCCGGCTTGTCGACGTCGTCGCCGGAGAAGAGGAAGGACCCGAGGATCTTGCGGATCTCGACCAGGTCCATGTCCGGCGCGGCCGACCGCATGTTCTCCAGGACCGTGCGGTCCGGGTCCAGGGTCTCGTGCTCCTGTGCGTAGTAGCCCAGCTTGAGACCGTGCCCGGGGGTGACCGTGCCGGTGTCCGGCTGCTCCACCCCGGCGAGCAGCCGTAGCAGGGTCGTCTTGCCGGCGCCGTTGAGCCCGAGGATGACCACTCGCGAGCCCTTGTCGATGGCCAGGTCGACGTCGGTGAAGATCTCGAGGGAGCCGTAGGACTTCGACAGGCCCTCGGCGGTGAGCGGGGTCTTGCCGCAGGGGGCGGGGGCGGGGAAGCGCAGCTTGGCGACCTTGTCGGACTGCCGCACCTCCTCCAGGCCGGCGAGGAGCTTCTCGGCGCGGCGGGCCATGTTCTGGGCGGCGACGGTCTTCGTCGCCTTGGCCCGCATCTTGTCGGCCTGGGCGTTGAGGGCCGCGGCCTTCTTCTCGGCGTTGGCGCGCTCGCGCTTGCGGCGCTTCTCGTCGGCCTCGCGCTGGGTCAGGTACTGCTTCCAGCCCATGTTGTAGATGTCGATGGCCGAGCGGTTGGCGTCGAGGTAGAAGACCTTGTTGACGACGGTCTCGACAAGGTTGATGTCGTGGGAGATCACCACGAAGCCGCCGCGGTAGGTCTTGAGGAAGTCGCGCAGCCAGAGGACCGAGTCGGCGTCGAGGTGGTTCGTCGGCTCGTCGAGCAGCAGGGTGTCGGCGTCCGAGAACAGGATGCGGGCGAGCTCGACGCGGCGCCGCTGGCCGCCGGAGAGGGTGTGCAGCGGCTGGCCGAGGACCCGGTCGGGCAGGTTGAGGCTGGCGGCGATGGTCGCGGCCTCGGCTTCGGCGGCGTACCCGCCCTTGGTGAGGAACTCGGTCTCCAGGCGCTCGTACTTCTTCATCGCGCGCTCGCGGGTGGCGCCCTTGCCGTTGGCCATCCGGTCCTCGTTCTCGCGCATCCTGCGCAGGACGACATCGAGGCCACGGGCGGAGAGGATGCGGTCGCGCGCGAGGATGTCGAGGTCGCCGGTGCGCGGGTCCTGCGGGAGATAGCCGACCTCACCGGAGCGGGTGATGGTGCCGGCGGCGGGGATGCCCTCGCCCGCGAGGCACTTGGTGAGGGTGGTCTTGCCGGCGCCGTTGCGGCCGACGAGGCCGATGCGGTCGCCCTTGGCGATACGGAAAGAGGCGGACTCGATGAGAACGCGGGCGCCGGCGCGCAGCTCGATGCCGGTGGCGGTGATCACGGGGGAAGCTCCAGGGCGTTGCGGACGTCGTATGGGCGGGCGAGGTCGTACGACGCCGCTTAGGGGTGCCCGATGAAAATCGCCATGCGGGCCAGTCTAACGGTGACAGGCAAGTCTCCTGCGGTCGCTCGGGGACAGGTGTGATGCAGGGATCACTGGGGGCGGTGGCGGCGGACCTCGTTGTCCAGCGGGGTGCGGCGCGGAGTGATCCGGCCGAGGCTGTCCACGGCGATCAGTTCGGCGGTCCAGGCCGGGTCGGAGCCGTCCTTGAGGCCGAGCCGCGGATCGGTGCCGCCGGAGCCGTCGGCACCGTCGCTGCGCGGCCCGCTGGAGCAGGGCTGGGCGACGAGCAGCACGGCACCGCGCCGCACGGCCCGCCCCGGTACGAACGCGCAGCCCGGCCAGGCGGGCAGCACCCAGCGCAGATCGCCGTCCGCGCTGCGGTACGCGGCGATGCGCTGGGGCGTCACCACGGCGAGCATGCGGGTGCGGGGGTCGAGCGGTCGCAGCATGCCCGCGCCGTGGCGCGCGGCCGGACGCGCGAGCCAGGCGGCGGCGTCGGCGACCGCGCGGTGCCAGCGCACCGTACGGCCGTTGCGCCCGATGCCGGTGATCATGCCGTCGTCCCAGAGGGCGATGAAGTGGCCGAGTGCGGGCACCGCGGTCAGCGGCCGGCGGCCCTGTCTGGCGTATGTCCAGACACGGGCGCCACTCCCCCGGTCGTATGCCTCGACGGTGCGTGCGGTCAGGCGCAGACGGGGCCGCGGGGTGGCCGGGAGGGCCGTGGTGCGCGCGGGGGTGTGGACGGTAAGGCGGTCGCCGTAGGGGTCGGGGCGGGCATGGTGGGCGGCGGTGGCCAGCTGCAGCGCGAGCAGGGCGGTGGCGGCGGAGAGCACCGTACGCACGGCACGGCGCCCGGCTCGTCCACCGCTCTCACGCTGTTCGCTGGTCGGCATGGCAGCCCGAGCCCCCAATGTCATGCAGGTGCCGAGTGCGCCGCAGCGGCGCGGACAGTCGCAGAGCGTAACCGTGCTTCGGCAGCCTCTGTCCATGGACCCGCCCAGAAAGGAATAACGGCTGCGTTTCCCCGATACTCGGGAGAGGCGAAGCCAAGAGGAGTGATCGTCATGACAGGTACCGAGACGGGGCGGCCGAGCATCTACCCGACGCTGCTCTACGCGGACGCCAAAGCCGCCATCAAACAGCTCACCGAAGCCTTCGGGTTCCGGGAGATCGCGGTGTACGAGGGCGAGGACGATCAGGTGGCTCACGCCGAGCTCGCGTACGGCAACGGCATTGTGATGCTGGGCTCCAAGAACCGGCCCGGCGTCTTCGCCAACGCCATGCGGCACGCCGGCCCCTTCGGCCTCTACGTGGTCGTCGAGGACGTGGACGGGCACCACAAGCGGGCCGTGGAGCACGGCGTCGAGATCCTCATGCCGCCGACGGATCAGGCCTACGGCTCGCGCGACTACATCGCGCGGGACGCCGAGGGCAATGTGTGGAGCTTCGGCACGTACACGCCCGGCACTCAGACCGGGTCGAATGCCTGATCCCGAAGGCCCTTGAACCCTGGTCTTCGTACCTGACGGCCCTACGCCTTCACGCTCCTCCGGTGTGCACCTGGAACGCCGCCCGGCGCAGCGCCTTGGCGAGCGCCGGATCGGGGTGGGCGGCCGCCAGGGCGACCAGGACCTGGACGGTACGGGGGTGGCCGACGGCGCGCACCTCCTTGAGGAGTTCGGGGATGGTGCCCTGGACGGCCGAGTCGAGATGGCGCGCCAGCAGCTGCACCTCGCCGTGGTCGGCCACGGCCGCCGCGGTGTCCACCCACAGCCAGGTGGCCTCCTCGCGGGTGAGCACCCCCAGGGTGTCCTCGGGGTCGCCGCCGTCCTGCTCCGCGAGCCACAGCAGGGCATAGGGCCGCAGACACGGCTCGTCCACCACGGCTCGTACGGCGGGCTCGGCGGGCGCCCCGACCACGCGCAGGGCCTCGAAGGCGAGGCCGCGCAGCAGCGCGTCGTCGCCACGGGCGGCGGCCAGCAGCTCGGTGACGGCGCTGCGGACGGGGCGGGCCGCGAGCCAGGCACGGTATTCGGCGCGCGCGGGGCCGGGGGTGAGGCCCGCGCAGCCGTGCAGCATGTCCGGGGCGGACTGCTCGATGTTCCCGGCGGGGCTCTGGGCGGCGACGCAGATCTGCTCCAGCTTCACCCACACTGCCCAGCTGCCGAGCGGAGTGAGCGTGGCCTGCCCCTCGCCGAGGGTCAGTGCCCCGATGGAGGCGAGGGCGCCCAGGGCCCAGTCCAGCAGGGCGGCCGGCGGGGGCCCTTCGGGGGCCGGTGCCTCGCCCTCGCCGTAGGGCACCTCACAGCGTTCGGTGCGCAGTTCGGCGACGCGCTGTTCGAGGAGGTCCAGCAGAGCGGGTACGAGGACGGGGCCGGCTGACAGCTGGAGCAGGGGCAGCAGCTGGGGGACGGCCTCGACGACCTCGGCGACGGGGGTGGGCGCGAAGTCCTCAGGCGCGGGGTGGGCGAGCGACCATGCGTCGAACAGCGCGACCCAGCCGCGCAGGGCCGCGCTGTCGTCCCGCTCCCAGGCCTGGAGCCGCCAGCCGGGACGGGCGATGTCGCCGTGCAGTTCGATGAGCCCGGCGAGGCGCGCGCGGTCCCAGTGGGCCCGTACGTGGCGGGGAGTCAGGCCAAGGGCCGCCGCGGCGCCCTCGGCTGCTTCATCCGAGAGTGCTCCGGTTTGTCCGGCGGGTCCCAGCCGGGCTCCTTGGCTGCTGTCGGCGCCGGCCCAGCGGGCGATCCGCACGGCGTCGGCGAGCAAGGTCCTCGCCTGCCGGGCAAGTTCCGCGGGGCCGGGGATGCCCGCGGGCGGGCGCGGGGCCGGTCGGGTGCGACGGTTCGTCACGGCCCGGCGGGCGGCGGCGACCGGTCGTCGGGGGACAAGGCGGAGCCGGGAGTCGCGCGGAGTACGGGACGTCACGGGAGCAGTCTTGCGGCTGGCGGCCCGAAAGCCCAATCGGAATCCGCTCAAGCGGATTCCGTACCGCACCACGGCGCGGCCGAGCCGGCGCGGCGTGCGCCGGCGGCAGCGAGAACCCATACGACATGTGACCGGTCGACGCGCGCCTGCGGTCCCGGATTTCCGGCGTAGCGCACCAAGCCCGGCCGCCGGCTACATCAGCGGGGTCAGAAAGCGCCGCAGCGCCTCCTCGTAGGAACCGGGGTCGGCGTTCCACATGGCGGCGTGCGGGGCCTGCGGGACCGTCTGCAGGGTGACCAGGTCGGGCCGCCGGTCGGCCAGGGTGCGGGAGGGCTGCCAGGGCGCCACCCCGTCGTCCGGCCCGTGCAGGATGAGGGTCGGCGCGGCCAGCCGGTCCGGGTCCGCGACGTCCGCGAGCCGGCCGGGCTCCAGGCCGGTCCGCCCCTGGGCGGCCCGTACGGCCAGCGGCAGGAGCGCGGCGGGCGCGCCGTCGGCGGCGGCCAGCGACCGTACGGTCGCCTGCCAGTCGAGTACCGGCGAGTCCAGCACCAGACCGCAGATCCGCTGCCGCAGCGCGGAGTTGGCCGCGGCGTACAGCGCCATCGTGGCGCCGATGGACCATCCGTAGAGCACGACGCGCTCCGCGCCGTACCGCACGGCGTAGCGGATGGCCGCGTCCAGGTCGTGCCACTCGCGGTCGCCGAGGTGAATGATGCCGTCGGGCGGGCGGGGCGCGCCGGGGTCGCCGCGGTAGGCCAGGTCCAGCACCGGGAACCGGAGCTGGTGCAGGAAGGGCATGACGACCATGGGGTGTTCGCGGCTGGTCCCCAGGCCGTGCACGGTGATCAACCAGGTGTCACGGGCACCGGGCACAAACCACGCGGGGAGCGCGCCGAGTTCACCGGGCACCTCGACATCGGCGTGGTCGAGCCCGAGCGCATCGCGCGGGTTCCCTCCATGCACCTGCGGGGTGAAGCGCATCTGCGCTCCTGTGTGGAGCGAGCCCCGCGTGACCCGTTCCAGACGGCGTACGACCGAGTCGGGCGCATGCGGCACCTCGTCCAGCACCGGGCCGACGACCGCGTGGCTGCCGCCGCCGGTCAGCCCGTAGGTGCCGGGCCGCAGCGAAGCCAGGCTGCGGGTGAGGGTGATCCGCCCGGCGCCCACGGCGTGGACGGTCAGCGGAGGGTCGCCGGGGAGCGGCTTGATGCGCGAAGGTTTGAGCGCAGCCCCGCTGGCGTACCGCCCGGCCGCCACAGCGGCCACGCCGGCACCGAGCACGCTAGTGGTGGCGGCCACGGCCGCCGCAGTACGCAGGCGCATCCGTATCAGTGTGCGGCGCGCGCGAGGTGGGGGGCCAGTGGGCGAAAGCGGCAGAGTGACGGAGTTTGCGCCCCCGCCCTGGCGCTGCGCTCAGGGCTGCTGGCCGTAGCCGCGGAGCTTGTCCTGCACCTCCCGGAGTTCCGCGCGGGACAGCAGGCTCGGGCTGTGTCCGGGGACGGAGCGGGCGGTGAGCCAGACCTGGCACATCCACTCCAGCTGGGCGGTGCGGTCGTACGCCTGGTCGAGGTCAGCGCCGTAGGTGACGGTTCCGTGGTTGCGCAGCAGGCAGCCGGTGCGGCCGCCGCGCAGTGCGTGCAGCATGTTCTCGGCCAACTCTTCGCTGCCGTACAGCGCATAGGGGGCGACGCGGACCGGACCGCCGAGCGCGGCTGCCATGTAGTGGATGAGCGGAAGCTCGTCGACGAGGGTCGAGACGGCGGTGGCGTGGACGGCGTGGGTGTGCACGACGGCCGCCGCGTCGGTGCCGCGGTAGATCGCCAGGTGCATCGGCAGCTCGCTGGTGGGCTTCAGCTCGCCGAGGACCTGTCGCCCGTAGAGGTCGACGCCGACCGCGTCGTGCGGGGCGAGCCGGCCGTACGGGACGCCGCTGGGCGTAACGAGCACGGTGTCGCCGACGCGCACCGACACATTGCCCGAGGTGCCGACGACAAGGCCGTCGGCGGTTGTGCGGCGCGCCATGGCCACCAGGTCGGCCCACGCTTCCTTCAGGGGATCCCGCTCCGGCATGCCCCTCACCTCCGCGCCGATCCTGGCATGCGGCGGGGCGCCGCCCCTCGCGGGTCGGCGGCCCTCGCCGTCACCACGCCGGATCTCGGCGGTGCCGTTCTGTCCGCGAGCAGGGGTCGGCCGGCCTCCCGAGGACCCGGAGCGCAACCCGTACGGCCCAAAGAAGGACCACGACTTGAGCAACACACGGAAAACGCATGGAAAGTGACCTGTATCACACATATCCGCAATGAGGTCAAGCGGGCGGCGGGGGGTCGGCCGGTCGTTCCAGGGCCTGTTCGACCGGCCGTTGGGCCGCCCAACGCAACTGGCTCAGGGGGGAGGGCAGGGGCGCATGCACCCCCGCCCAGGCGCCCGGGCGGGATCACCCCGCTTCCGTTCATCTTCCGTTCACCCAATGTCCGTACGGTCGCCGTGCTACTGACACCGAAACTGATTGCCTGGGTGGAATGGAACACATCACGCTTCTCATCGGGATCGTGATCATCACGGCCTTGGTGTTCGACTTCACGAACGGCTTCCACGACACTGCCAACGCCATGGCCACGACCATCTCCACCGGGGCTCTCAGGCCCAAGACGGCGGTGGCGATGTCGGCGGTCCTCAACCTCGTCGGCGCGTTCCTCTCAGTCGAGGTCGCCGCCACCATCTCCAAGGGCATCGTCGATGAATCCGGGATCCAGCCCGAAGTGATCTTCGCGGGCCTGGTCGGTGCGATCGTCTGGAACCTGCTGACCTGGCTCGCCGGTCTGCCCTCCAGCTCCTCGCACGCCCTGTTCGGCGGCCTGATCGGCGCCACCGTCGCCTCCGCCGGCCTCGGTGCCGTCCATGGCGACGAGGTCGTCATGAAGGTCCTGATCCCGGCCGTCGCCGCGCCGATCGTCGCGGGTCTGGCCACGATGCTGGCGACCCGGCTCACCTACCGCACCGCCCGTAACGCCGACGCGGCTGCCTCCGCCAAGGGCTACCGCGCGGGGCAGATCGCCTCGGGCGCGCTGGTCTCCCTCGCCCACGGCACCAACGACGCGCAGAAGACCATGGGCGTCATGACGCTGGCGCTGATCACCGGCGGCGCGCTGGCCCCGAACGCCGACCCGCCGATGTGGGTCATCGTCTCGGCCGGTGTCGCCATCGCGCTCGGTACGTACCTGGGCGGCTGGCGGATCATCCGCACCATGGGCAAGGGCCTGACCGACATCCAGCCGCCGCAGGGCTTCGCCGCCCAGACCGGCGCCGCGGTCACCATCCTGGCCTCCTCCCACCTGGGCTTCGCGCTGTCCACCACGCAGGTCTGTTCCGGCGCCGTGATGGGCGCGGGCCTGGGGCGCAAGGGTGCCGTCGTGCGCTGGTCGACCGCGACCCGGATGGTCGTCGCCTGGGGTCTGACCCTGCCGGCCGCGGGGCTGATCGGCGCCGCCGCGGCCCTGCTCGCCGAGCAGGGCAACTGGGGCGTCGCCGCCGTCGCCGTACTGGCGCTCGCTGCCAGCGCTGCGATCTGGGTGGCCTCCCGGCGCAAGCCGGTGGACCACACCAACGTCAACGACGTCGAGCCCGAGGGCGTCCTGACCGCGGCCATGAAGACCGTCGCTCCGCCGCCCGCCGGCGTCGCACGCGAGTCGGCGGACGAGGACGCGGCCGCCACCGACGCGAGCACCGGCGCCGACAAGGGCACCACCCCGGAATCCGCCACCGAGAAGGCCGCGGTCTGACCCGCCCGACCCGAAGGACAGCTTTTCCATGAACATCGACTGGGCTGCTCTCGGCCAGGTCTTCGGCGTCAGCCTCGTGGTGACGGTCGGGATCGTGGGCCTGTTCACCCTCGGTATCGCCGGCACCTCCCCCAGGCAGGAGGCTCAGCCGGACGGCACGGCGGCAGCCGTGGCGCCCACCGCACTGGCGCGCGCCGCTGCGTACGCCTGTTACGCGCTGTGCACGGCGGCCGTTGCGTACGGCATCTATCTGATCGTCGCCTAAGGCCGGCGGCACCCCCGCACGACCCCCGCGACACACACCTGCCGCCACCGGGCGGGAAGCGCTGCCAAGCGCTTCCCGCCCGTCGCATGTGGGGCTCAGCACACTCTGCCTTCCCAGGTCAAGAGCAAGTTGACGGGCGTTCGCGGGGCGTGGTGGACTGCCGGAGCCCAACGGCGGCAGGAGAGGAAGCCGGTGCGAATCCGGCGCGGTCCCGCCACTGTCACCGGGGAGCGCTCCCCCATCCCACAAGTCACGGCCCGCGGAGGCGGGTTGGAAGGCCGGGGGAAGCGCCGATCCGGGAGCCAGGAGACTCTCACCGCCGGTCACGTCGAGCCAGGGCGCGGACCCTGAGTGAGGACATATCGCCATGCCCGGCTGCCGTCGAAGAGCCCGCTGCGCCTCTGCGCCACACCAGCCATTCCTGTCAGGAACAACGGCGAACTGACCGATGGCTGCCGATCAGTCGGGCGATACGGGAATGCCCGAAGACGCCGTCTTTGTATGCGCTGCGGCTCTCGGCTTCGTGTGCGACCTTGTCGCGGGCGACCCCCGTCGCGGGCACCCGGTGGCCGCCTTCGGACGCGCCGCATCCGCCGTCGAGCGCCGGTTGTGGCGCGACCACCGCGGCTACGGCGCCCTGTACGCGACGCTGTGCGCCGGCGGTGCGGTGACCGCCGCGGCCGGGATGTCGCGCGCCGTACGCCACACCCCCGCTGCCGCCGTGTCGTTGACCGCCGCCACCACCTGGGCCGTACTGGGCGGCACCTCGCTGTGCCGCGAAGCGCGGGCCATCGGCGCGGCCCTGGCCGCCGGTGACATCGAGGCGGCGCGCGAGCGGCTGCCGCATCTGTGCGGCCGGGACCCGAAGGCGCTGGACGAGCAGCAGATCGCGCGCGCGGTGGTGGAGTCGGTGGCGGAGAACACCTCGGACGCGGTGGTGGGCGCGCTGGTGTGGGGAGCCGTCGCGGGCGTACCGGGGTTGGTCGGCTTCCGCGCGGTCAACACCCTGGACGCGATGGTCGGTCACAAGTCGCCGCGCCACCGCCGCTTCGGCTGGGCCTCGGCGCGGCTGGACGACGTGGCCGGCTTCCCCAGCTCGCGGCTGACCGCCGCCCTGGCGGTGCTGGCGGGGCCGGATCCGCGGGGTGCGTGGCGGGTGCTGCGCCGCGATGCGCGCAAGCATCCGAGTCCCAACGCCGGGCCGGTCGAGGCCGCGTTCGCGGGTGCTCTGGGCGTCCGGCTGGGCGGCAGGCTGTCGTACGGCGGCCGGATCGAGCACCGGCCCGTGCTGGGCGCGGAGAACCGGCCGGTGCAGGTACGGGACATCGAGCGCGCCGTACGACTGTCACGGCGGGTGGCCGTACTGGCGCTGGCGGCGTGCGTCGCCGGGCGGTTGCTGAGGACTCGGAGCAAGGGGGGCGCATGAGCGGCGGGTTGCTGGTCGCGGGGACCACGTCGGACGCGGGGAAGAGCGTCGTCACGGCGGGCATCTGCCGATGGCTCACCCGCAAGGGTGTTTCCGTCGCGCCGTTCAAGGCGCAGAACATGTCGCTCAATTCGTTCGTGACGCGCGAGGGCGCCGAGATCGGACGGGCGCAGGCGATGCAGGCGCAGGCGGCGCGCGTGGAGCCGAGTGCGCTGATGAACCCGGTGCTGCTCAAGCCCGGCAGCGACCGCAGCAGCCAGGTGGTGCTGCTGGGCAAGCCGGTCGGCGAGCTGAGCGCCCGCGGCTACCACTCGGGGCGTCAGGAGCAGCTGCTGGGCACCGTGCTGGAGTGCCTGGAGGAGCTTCGGGGCACGTATGACGCGGTGATCTGCGAGGGGGCCGGAAGTCCGGCCGAGATCAATCTGCGGCGTACGGACATCGTCAACATGGGACTGGCCCGGGCGGCCCGGCTGCCGGTGGTGGTGGTCGGCGACATCGACCGGGGCGGCGTCTTCGCCTCCTTCTTCGGCACGACCGCGCTGCTGAGCCGGGAGGACCAGCAGCTGGTGGCCGGCTATCTGGTCAACAAGTTCCGCGGGGACGTATCGCTGCTGGAGCCCGGTCTGGACATGCTGCACACCCTGACCGGGCGGCCGACGTACGGCGTGCTCCCCTTCCGGCACGGCCTGGGCATCGACGAGGAGGACGGCATGGGGGTACCTCCCAGCGGTAGCTGGGGGAGCGTCTCGCTGCGCGGCGCGGTAAGGGAGCCGGTGGTCGCTCCGCCGCACGGCGAGGACGTCCTGCGGGTGGCGGTCGCCGCCGTACCGCTGATGTCGAACTTCACGGATGTGGACGCCCTTGCCGCCGAACCCGGCGTGGTGGTGCGGTTCGTGGACCGGCCGGAGGAGCTCGCCGACGCGGACCTCGTGGTGCTGCCGGGCACGCGCGGCACCGTACGGGCGCTGTGGTGGCTGCGCGAGCGGGGGATCGCGGACGCGGTCGTCCGGCGGGCTGCGGAGGGCCGGCCGGTGCTGGGCATCTGCGGCGGCTTCCAGATGCTCGGCGAGCGCATCGAGGACGAGGTCGAGTCGCGCGCGGGGACGGTCGAGGGGCTCGGGCTGCTGCCCGTGCGGGTGCGGTTCGCGGCCGAGAAGACCCTGACCCGGCCGGTGGGGCAGGCCCTCGGTGAGCGCGTCGAGGGCTACGAGATCCACCACGGCGTGGCCGAGGTCACGGGCGGGGACGAGGCGTTCCTGGACGGCTGCCGGGTGGGGTCGGTGTGGGGCACCCACTGGCACGGCTCGCTGGAGAGCGATGGGTTCCGGCGGCGGTTTCTGCTGGAGGTCGCCGCTGCGTCCGGGCGCCGCTTCGTACCTGCGCCCGACACGTCGTTCGGCACGCTGCGCGAGGAGCAGCTCGATCTGCTCGGCGACTTGATCGAAGAGCACGCGGATACGGATGCGCTGCTGCGGCTGATCGAGACGGGGGTCCCATCCGGGCTGCCGTTCGTCCCGCCGGGGGCGCCGTGAACAACGACGTACGGAACGTACGCACGAAGGGGGCACCGTGAGCACTGTGCTGTTGCTTTCCACCGCCGACACCGACCTGTTGGCGGCCCGCGCTTCCGGCGCGCCGTACCGGATCGGCAACCCGGCGCGAGTCGATGTCGAGACCGAGCTGCCGGTCCTGCTGGACGGCGCGGCCGTCGCCGTCGTCCGGCTGCTGGGCGGCAAGCGGGCCTGGGAGGACGGGCTCGCGGTGCTGCGGGCGTCCGGCATTCCGACGGTGCTGCTGGGCGGCGAGGCCGTGCCGGACGCGGAGCTGATGGCCGAGTCGTCGGTCCCGGCCGGTGTCGTGGCGGAGGCGCTGCGCTACCTGGTCGAGGGCGGGCCGGGCAACCTCGGCGAACTGGCGCGCTTCCTCTCCGACACCGTCCTGATGAGCGGTGAGGGCTTCGAGCCGCCGCGAGAGATGCCGATGTACGGGGTGCACGGGGAGCGCAGTTACGATCCCGCGCGCCCCACGGTGGGCGTGCTGTTCTACCGGGCGCACCAGCTGTCCGGAAACACCGCGTTCGTGGACGTACTGTGCGATGCGATCGAAGCCCGGGGCGCCAATGCGCTGCCGGTGTACTGCGGCTCGCTGCGCGGCGCGGAACCGGGGCTGTACGAGCTGCTGGGGCGGACGGACGCGCTCATCGCGACCGTGCTCGCGGCGGGCGGCACGCGGGCGAGCGACGCCTCGGCGGGAGGCGACGACGAGGCCTGGGACGTGGGCGCTCTCGCGGAGCTGGACGTGCCCGTGCTCCAGGGCCTGTGCCTGACGTCCTCGCGCGCGGCGTGGGAGGAGTCGGACGCGGCGCTGTCCCCGATGGACGCGGCGATGCAGGTCGCGATCCCGGAGTTCGACGGCCGGCTGATCACCGTGCCGTTCTCCTTCAAGGAGCCGGGCGAGGACGATGTGCCGGTGTACATCGCCGACCCCGAGCGGGCGGCGCGCGTGGCCGGGATCGCGGTGCGGCACGCGCGGTTGAAGCACAAGCCGAACGCCCACAAGAAGGTCGCCGTCATCTTCACCGCGTACCCGACGAAGCACTCGCGCGTGGGCAACGCGGTGGGCCTGGACACCCCAGCGTCGGCGGTACGGGTGCTCGACGCGCTGCGCGACGCCGGATATACCGTCGACGGCTACCCGGACCATGGCGATGAGTTGATTCATCGACTCATCGAGGCGGGCGGCCACGACGTGGAGTGGCTGACCGAGGAGCAACTGGCCGCCGCCCCCGCGCGCGTGCCCCTCAAGGACTACCGGCAATGGTTCGCCCGGCTCGACCCGGAGCTGCGGGACGGGATGCTCGAGCACTGGGGCGAGCCGCCGGGCAATCTGTACGTGGACGTCCGCGACGGGGACGAAGCCGAGATCGTGCTGGCGTCGCTGCAGTTCGGCAATGTCGTGGTGATGATCCAGCCGCCGCGCGGCTTCGGTGAGAACCCGATCGCGATCTATCACGACCCGGACATGCCGCCCTCGCACCACTACATGGCGGCCTACCGCTGGCTGGAGAACACCTACCAGGCCGACGCCATCGTCCACATGGGCAAGCACGGCACCCTGGAGTGGCTGCCGGGCAAGGGGCTGGGCCTGTCGGCGTCCTGCGGCCCGGACGCCGTGCTGGGCCCTCTGCCGCTGATCTACCCGTTCATCGTCAACGACCCCGGTGAAGGCACCCAGGCCAAGCGCCGCGGGCACGCCACCGTCGTCGACCACCTGGTACCGCCGATGGCGCGCGCCGACACCTACGGCGACCTGGCCAAGCTGGAGCAGCTGCTGGACGAGTACGCACTCGTCAGCGATCTCGACCCGGCGAAGGCTCCGGCCGTACGGGCGCAGATCTGGACGCTGGTGAAGGCCGCGGAGCTGCACCACGATCTGCATGTCGACGAGCAGCCGGACGACGACGACTTCGACGAGTTCGTCATGCACATCGACGGCTATCTGTGCGAGATCAAGGATGTACAGATCCGCGACGGCCTGCACATCCTGGGCGGCGGCCCGGTCGACGAAGCCCGCGTCAACCTGGTGCTGGCCGTGCTGCGGTCCTCGCAGGTGTGGGGCGGCAAGGCCGAGGCCCTGCCGGGTCTGCGGGCCTCGATCGCCCAGCACTTCGGGCTGGTCGAGAAGGAGCTGCTGGCCGAGCCCGGCGCGGTCCTCAAGGTGCCCGTGGAGCTTACGACGCTGGTCGACGGGCCCTCGCGTACGGCGGCCGATGTCATCGATCTGCTGGAGCAGCTGTGCCGGCGGCTCGCCGAGGGCATGGAGGCGCGCGGCTGGGACGCGGCCGCCGCGCCGGGTCTGGTGTCCGGGGCGCTGGGACACGACCTGCCGGATGCGGTGGCGGTGCTTGAGTTCGCCTGCCGCGAGGTCGTGCCGCGACTGGCCCGTACCACCGATGAGATCGGCCATGTGCTGCACGCGCTGAACGGCGGCTACGTCCCCGCCGGGCCGTCCGGTTCGCCGACCCGCGGCCTGGTCAACGTCCTGCCGACCGGTCGCAACTTCTACTCGGTCGACCCCAAGGCGATCCCGTCGCGCCTGTCGTGGGAGGTCGGCCAGTCGCTCGCGGATTCGCTGATCGCCCGCTATGTGGCCGACACCGGCGGCTACCCGAAGTCGGTGGGTCTGACGGTGTGGGGCACCTCCGCGATGCGCACCCAGGGCGACGACATCGCCGAGATCCTGGCGCTGCTGGGCTGCCGTCCGGTGTGGGATGACGCCTCGCGGCGGGTGACCGGCTTCGAGATCGTACCGCTGGCGGAGCTGGGCCGGCCGCGCGTCGACGTCACCGTCCGCATCTCCGGGTTCTTCCGGGACGCCTTCCCGCATGTCGTCGGCCTGATCGACGACGCGGTACGGGCAGTGGCCGACCTGGAGGAGCCCGCGGAGTCCAACTACGTACGGGCGCACGCCGATGAGGACACCGCCGAGCACGGCGACCGCCGCCGCGCCACGGCCCGCATCTTCGGCTCCAAGCCGGGCGCTTACGGGGCGGGTCTGCTGCCACTGATCGACGCGCGGAACTGGAGGTCGGACAGTGACCTCGCCGAGGTGTACGCGGTGTGGGGCGGCTATGCGTACGGGCGCGGGCTGGACGGCAAGGCGGCGCGCGGCGACATGGAGACGGCGTTCCGGCGCATCCAGGTGGCGGCGAAGAACGTCGACACGCGCGAGCACGATCTCGTGGACGCGGACGACTACTTCCAGTACCACGGCGGGATGGTGGCGATGGTGCGCCATCTGACGGGCGCGAGCCCGGAGGCGTACGTGGGCGACAGCGCCACCCCCGACCAGGTCAAGACGAGGACCTTGAGCGAGGAGACGCACCGGGTCTTCCGCGCCCGGGTGGTCAACCCGCGCTGGATGGCGGCGATGCGGCGGCATGGCTACAAGGGCGCCTTCGAGATGGCGGCGACCGTCGACTACCTCTTCGGCTACGACGCGACGGCGGGCGTCGTCGACGACTGGATGTACGAGAAGTTGTCGGCGGAATACGTATTCGACCAGGAGAACCGGCAGTTCATGGAGCAGTCCAATCCCTGGGCGCTGCGTGGCATCACCGAGCGGCTGCTGGAGGCGGCGGAGCGGGGTCTGTGGGCGGAGCCGGACCCGCAGACTCTGGAACAGCTCCGCGCGACCTATCTGCAGCTCGAGGGCGACCTGGAGGGTGACGCATGACCGCCGTTCCGAACTACCCCTTCTCCGCGGTCGTCGGCATGGACGACCTGCGGCTGGCGCTCCTTCTGAACGCGGTGTCTCCGCAGGTGGGCGGGGTTCTCGTACGGGGCGAGAAGGGCACTGCGAAGTCCACGATGGTACGCGCTCTGACGGCCGTGCTTCCCGATATCGCGCTGGTACCGGGCTGCAGGTTCGCCTGCGACCCCGGATCTCCGGACCCCGCGTGTCCGGACGGCCCGCATGAGCCGGGTACGGGCACCACGCGTCCGACTTCCCTGGTCGAACTGCCGGTTGGCGCATCAGAGGACCGGCTTGTGGGCGCGCTCGACATCGAGCGCGCCCTGTCCGAAGGGGTCAAGGCCTTTGAGCCGGGCCTGCTCGCCGCGGCCAACCGCGGAATCCTGTACGTCGACGAAGTCAACCTGCTGCATGACCACTTGATCGACGTGCTCCTGGACGCGGCCGCCATGGGCGCCTCGTACGTCGAGCGCGAGGGTGTGTCCATCCGCCACAGCTCCCGTTTCCTGCTGGTCGGCACGATGAACCCGGAAGAGGGCGAGCTGCGGCCGCAGCTGCTGGACCGGTTCGGGCTGACGGTGGAGGTCGCGGCCTCGCGCGAGCCGGAGCAGCGCGTGGAGGTTGTACGGCGGCGGCTCGCGTACGACGAGGACCCGGCCGGCTTCGCCGCCCGCTGGGCCGGCGAGGAGCAGGCGCTGCGCGAGCGGATCGCGGCGGCACGGGCGCTGCTGCCGTCGGTGCGGCTCGAGGACGGGGCGCTGCGGCAGATTGCGGCGGTGTGCGCCGCGTTCGAGGTCGACGGCATGCGCGCGGACATCGTCACCGCCCGGACGGCGACCGCGCTGGCCGCGTGGGCCGGGCGCACCCAGGTGCTGGCGGAGGACGTGCGACAGGCCGCTTTGCTGGCGCTGCCGCACCGGCGGCGGCGCAATCCCTTCGACGCGCCGGGGCTGGACGAGGACAAACTCGACGAGACACTACAGGAGTTCGGCGGCGGAAATGACGATCCGGACCCGGAGGGGCCGGGCGGGGGTCGCGGTGGGCAGCCGCCGCAGGACGGCTCGGACGGGGCGCCGCCGTCTGGCAGTGAGACTCGGACGACCGAGGCGTCTGTGCCGGAGCAGCGCACGGACACTGGCGCGGATCAGGACGCTGAGAGCCGGCCGCCGCGCGCGCGTGGTGGCTCGTCCGGCGCCGACGACGGTGACTCCACAGCCGGTTCCGGTGGCGAGCAGCAGGCGGTCGGGGCGGCCGCGACTTTCAGGACGCGGCTGCTCAGCGTGCCCGGACTGGGCGAGGGGGCGGCGGGACGGCGCTCACGCGCGCGTACCGCTCACGGCCGCACCACCGGCGCCCGCCGCCCGCAGGGGACCCTGAGCAAGCTGCACTTGGCGGCCACCATGCGGGCGGCCGCCCCGCACCAGCACGCGCGCGGGCGCAGTGGACCCGGCCTGGAGATCCGGAGGGACGACCTCAGGCAGGCCGTCATGGAGGGACGGGAAGCGAATCTCGTGCTCTTCGTCGTGGACGCCTCCGGTTCGATGGCGGCGCGTCAGCGGATGAGTGCCGTGAAGGGCGCGGTGCTGTCGCTGCTGCTGGACGCGTACCAGCGCCGCGACAAGGTCGGGCTGATCGCCTTCCGGGGCGCGGACGCGGAGCTCGCCCTGCCACCCACCTCGTCGGTCGAGGCCGGCGCGGCGCGGCTGGAGAAGCTGCCGACGGGTGGCCGTACACCGCTGGCCGCCGGGCTGCTGAAGTCCCGTGAGGTGCTGCGGATCGAGCGGCTGCGCGACCCGTCCCGCCGCCCGCTGCTGGTCGTGGTCACCGACGGCCGGGCGACGGCCTCCTGCGCGCCCGGCGGCGAAAGGCAGCCGGGCGATCCCTTCGCGCTGGCCTCGCGCGCGGCGCGCCTGCTGGCCGCCGAGGGCACGGCCTCGGTCGTCGTGGACTGCGAGTCCGGGCCGGTGCGGCTGGGGCTGGCCGGCTCGCTGGCCCGCGATCTGGGCGGCACGGCGGTGACCTTGGACGAGCTGCGCGCCGACAGCGTCGCGGCCCTGGTACGTGACGTGCAGGGAACCACGAACACACCGAGGACACGGAGGGCCGCGTAATGCCGCAGGGGAAGCCGAGTGTCGTGCCGGATGACGGGCTGACGACGCGCCAGCGCCGGAACCGGCCGCTGGTCGTGGTGCACACGGGCGTCGGGAAGGGAAAGTCGACGGCGGCTTTCGGACTGGCGCTGCGGGGATGGAACCAGGGCTGGCCGATCGGTGTATTTCAGTTTGTCAAGTCCGCGAAGTGGCGGGTCGGCGAGGAGCGGGCGCTGCGTGTCCTCGGCGGCTCGGGCGAAGGGGGGACCGTCGCATGGCACAAGATGGGCGAGGGCTGGTCGTGGGTCCAGCGGGACATCGAGTCCAGCGAGGAGGCCGCGCGGGAGGGCTGGGAGCAGGTCAAGCGCGACCTGGCCGCGGAGACATACCGGCTGTACGTGCTGGACGAGTTCGCGTACCCGATGCACTGGGGCTGGGTGGACACCGACGAGGTGGTGTCGGTGCTGCGGGACCGCCCGGGCACGCAGCACGTCGTCATCACCGGCCGTAACGCCCCGGAGAAGCTGGTCGATTTCGCCGACCTGGTCACGGACATGTCGAAGGTCAAGCACCCGATGGACGTGGGCCAGAAGGGCCAGAAGGGCATCGAGTGGTGATGTCCCCTGTCGGCTCCGTGCCCCGTTTCGTGGTTGCCGCGCCGGCGTCCGGCAGCGGCAAGACGACGGTGGCCACGGGTCTGATGGCCGCCTTCGCGCAGCGTGGCCTCGCCGTGTCCCCGCACAAGGTCGGACCGGACTACATCGATCCGGGGTATCACGCGCTGGCGACGGGGCGGCCGGGGCGCAATCTGGACGCGTATATGTGTGGGCCGGAGCTGATCGCGCCGCTGTTCCTGCACGGCGCGGCGGGTGCGGACCTCGCCGTGGTCGAGGGCGTGATGGGCCTGTACGACGGTGCGGCAGGTCAGGGGGAGCTGGCTTCGACGGCGCATGTGGCGAAGTTGCTGTGCGCGCCGGTGGTGCTGGTGGTGGACGCCTCGTCGCAGTCGCGCTCGGTGGTCGCGCTGGTGCATGGATTCGCCTCGTGGGATCCGGGAGTGCGGATCGGCGGCGTGATCCTCAACAAGGTCGGTTCGGACCGGCACGAGGAGCTGCTGCGGGAAGCGTTGGACTCGTCCGGGGTTCCGGTGCTGGGCGCGCTGCGCCGCGACCGCCAAGTCCGTACGCCCTCCCGCCATCTGGGCCTGGTGCCCGTCGCCGAGCGGCATGCGGAGGCGGTGGAGGCGGTGTCCGCGCTCGCGGAGCGGGTACGGGCGGGCTGCGATCTGGACGCACTGCTCACCCTGGCCCGCAGCGCCCCGCCGCTGAAGGAGTCCCCCTGGGACCCGGCGGCCGAAGCGGGGTTGTGGCCAGTCGCTCCGCAGGGCGAAGAACGCCAAGGGTTGTGGGCCGTCGTTCCTCCCCCTGGGGGCACCACCCGGGCCGCCAGGCCCAGGGGTGCCACCTCCCCCAGCTACCGCTGGGGGGACTCCCAGGGTGCCCCCAGCGAAGGGGGTCCCCCCGGACGGAGTCCGGGGGAGGGTGGGCACGACCCGGCCACCGGGCCGCACCCGGCCAACCGAGAGCGACCACGTACGGCAGCATCGCCAGAGGAAGCGAACCGTGCAGAAGCCCGCCGCAGGCGCCCCGTCATAGCCGTCGCCGGCGGAGCCGCGTTCACGTTCTCCTACGCGGAGCACGCGGAACTGCTGACCGCAGCCGGAGCCGAGGTGGTCACCTTCGACCCCCTCCGCGACGAGCAGCTGCCACCCCGCACCGCCGGGCTGGTGATAGGTGGCGGCTTCCCCGAGGTGTACGCCCCGGAGCTGTCGGAGAACGAGCCGCTGCGCAAGGCAGTCGCGGAGCTGGCCGCATCGGGGGCGCCCGTGGCCGCGGAGTGTGCCGGGCTGTTGTATCTGGCGCGGTCGCTGGACGACAGGCCGATGTGCGGTGTGCTGGACGCCCGGGCGCGGATGTCCGAACGGCTCACGCTCGGCTATCGCGAGGCGGTCGCGGTCTCGGACAGCGTGCTGGCCGCGGCCGGGACCCGCCTGCGGGGGCACGAGTTTCACCGCACGGCGCTGGAGCCGGGGGCGGGCCCCACGCCCGCCTGGGGGCTACGGCAGCCGGAGCCGCGCGTCGAAGGTTTCGTACACGGGGGCGTGCACGCCTCGTATGTTCACGTGCACTGGGCGGCCGCGCCGGGCACGGCTCGCCGGCTCGTCGAAAGGTGTGGAGCATCATGAGCAGTCGACTGATCGGGATCGGGGTCGGCCCCGGTGACCCGGAGTTGGTGACCGTGAAGGGCGTGAACGCCCTGCGGGACGCCGACGCCGTCGTCGTCCCCGTCATGGAGGACGGGGGTACGGGCCGCGCCGAGGCGACCGTGCTGCACTACGTGGATGCCGCGAAGGTCGTCCGGGTGGTGTTCGCGCTGAACGAGCGCAGCGATCGGGCCCGCCGCGAGGCCGCGTGGGACGCGGCCGGCGACCGGGTCGCCGAACTGCTGCGCAGCCACGGCACGGTGGCCTTCGCGACCATCGGCGACCCCAATGTGTACTCGACCTTCACCTATCTCGCGCAGACCGTCGCCGAGCTGGTCCCGGGTGTGGTCGTCGAGACGGTGCCGGGCATCACGGCGATGCAGGACCTTGCGGCGCGCAGCGGGGCAGTGCTCACCGAGGGTACGGAGCCGCTGACGCTTGTGCCGGTGACCGCCGGATCCGGCGTGCTGAAAGAGGCCCTGGAGGGCCCGGGGACGGTCGTGGCGTACAAGTTCGGGCGGCTGGCGGCCGAGGTGGCGTCCGCGCTGCGTGCCACAGGCCGTACCAGGGGCGCCGTGTGGGGCTCGGCGCTCGGCCTGCCGGAGGAGTCGATCCGGCCGGCCGAGGAGCTTCAGGCGGGCCCGCTCCCATATCTCTCCACGCTGATCGCCCCCGCACGGCGGGACAGCGGCCGCGGAGGCAAGCTGTGACACTCCCCCGCTGACCGGCTCTCACCGCCCCGGCCACTCCGCCCGGGCGCACCCCCGCTGTCCAAGCCCCACCCCTGTACTTGAGAGGAACTCCCATGGCCGCTGAGACCACCGGCAAGGTGACCTTTGTCGGCGCCGGTCCGGGCGCCGCCGACCTGCTGACCTTCCGGGCAGCCCGTGCCATCGCGGAGGCGGACGTCGTGATCTGGGCGGCCAGCCTGGTGCAGGCGGATGTGCTGGAGCACGCCCGCGAGGGGGCGGAGATCCTGGACTCCGCGACGATGTCCCTGGAGGACGTGCTCGTCGTCTACGAGCGGGCGGTTCGCGACGGGCTGCGGGTGGCCCGTATCCACTCCGGCGACCCGGCCCTGTGGGGCGGCACGCAGGAGCAGCTCGACCGTTGCGTGGAGCTGGGGCTGGAGGTGGAGGTCGTGCCGGGCGTGTCATCGTTCTCGGCGGTCGCTGCGATAGCCCAGCGAGAGCTGACGATTCCGGAGGTCGCGCAGTCGGTGATCCTGACCCGGCTGGGGGGCGGCAAGACGCCGATGCCGCAGGGCGAGGAGGTCCGGGAGTTCGCCCGGCACGGCACCACCATGGCGGTCTTCCTCTCGGCGGCCCGGTCGGGGCAGCTCGCGGCGGAGCTGGTGGAGGGTGGCTATCCGACGGACACGCCCGTGATCATCGCCTACCAGGTCACCTGGCCCGAGGAGTTGGTGCTCCACTGCACGATCGGCACGCTGGAGGAGACGGTCAAGGAACACAAGCTCTGGAAGCACACCCTCTTCCTGGTCGGCTCCGCACTGTCCGCCTCCGGCACCCGCTCACACCTCTACCACCCCGGTCACTTCCACGGCTTCCGCCGTGCTGACCCCGCCTCCCGGCGGGCATTGCGCGCACAGAGGTCCCAGCCATGACCGGCTTGTCTGCCGAGGGTCCGGAGCTGCGCGAGCCGGATCTGCCGCGTACGGCCAAGCAGCGCCCCAAGGCGCTGCGCACCGGCTGGACCACGGGTACCTGCGCCTCCGCGGCGGCGCGCGCCGCTGCGCTGCACCTGGTGACGGGCGAGCCACAAGCATGGGTGGAGGTCGCGCTGCCGTCGGGCCGTCGAGTGACCTTCGCCGTGGAGCGCTCGGCCGAGCTGCGGCCCGGGCGTACGGAGGCCGTCGTGGTCAAGGACGCGGGTGACGACCCGGATGTGACCCACGGTTCGCACCTGACGGCCACGGTGCATTGGCGCGACCGGCCCGGTCTGGCTCTGCACGGCGGGGTCGGCGTCGGTGTGGTGACCAAGCCGGGGCTCGGCCTGGAGGTCGGCGGGCCGGCCATCAACCCCACCCCCCGGGCCATGATCAACCAGGCGGTGGGCGAGGTCATCGACCTCGCCGAGCGCGGTGTCGATGTCACCATCAGCGTGCCGGACGGCGAGCAGCGGGCCCGTAAGACCACCAACGCCAAGTTGGGCATACTGGGCGGGATTTCGATCCTCGGCACGACCGGGATCGTCCGGCCGTTCTCGACCGCATCCTGGCGGGCGAGCGTCGAACAGGCCGTGTCGGTCGCGGCGGCGCAGGGCGCCCCGGCGGTGGTGCTGTGCACGGGCGGGCGCACGGAGCGCGGTGCGATGGAGCTGCTGCCGCGGCTGCCCGAGGTGTGCTTCATCGAGGTGGGCGACTTCACCGGGGCGGCGTTGCGCCGCGCGGTCGAGCAGGGCGTGGGCCGGGTCACGTTCGTAGGCATGATCGGCAAGCTCACCAAGCTCGCCTCCGGCGTGCTGATGACCCACTACACCCGGTCCAAGGTGGACACGGGCGTTCTCGCGGACATCACCCGTGCCGTCGGCGGCCCGGAATCGGTCGCGTCCGAGGTGGCGGTGGCCAACACGGCGCGGCACGCCTACGAACTGTGGGAGTCGGCAGGGCTGCTGGAACCGGCGGGGCTGGAGCTGTGCCGTCGGGTGGTGGATGTGATGGAACGCTTCGTGGACCGGCGGATCGTGGCCGACGCGGCGATGGTCGACTTCACCGGACGGGCGGTCGTCGCCCGGTGCGGGGGAGGGCTGATTCCATGATCACCGTCATTGGCACCGGCACGGGCGCCGGCCTTCCTCCCCAGGCCCGCGAGGCCCTCGCCACTGCCGGTCTGGTCGTGGGCGCCCGCCGTCACCTGGAAGCGGCCGAACTACCGCCTCATACCGGCCGTGTTGTCCTGGGCCCGCTGGCCCCGGCCCTGGACCGTATCGCCGACCACCTCGCCTCTCATCCTGCGCTCCCTCACGAAGAAGCCCCGATGAGGGTCGCGCCATTGGCGCCGGCTGCGTCCGGGGCCGGCGTGGACCGCGCAGTTCCCATGGAACCCGGCCGGACTCGCGAAGCGGCCGTGGCGGCGAGCGTTGTGGTGCTGGCCTCCGGCGACCCCGGGTTCTTCGGGATTGTGCGGGCACTGGCCGGACGGTTCGGCGCGCAGGCACTCGAGGTGCACCCGACCTCGCCCTCCGTCGCGGTCGCGTTCGCCCGGATCGGCCTGCCGTGGGACGACGCCGTCGTCATCAGCGCACACGGCCGGGACGTTCGCACGGCGGTCAACGTCTGCCGTGCCCACCCCAAGACCGCCGTGCTGACCGGCCCGGGAGCAGGCCCCGCCGAGCTCGGCGCCGCGCTCGCGCGGTCCGGCGCGGCGCGCACGCTCGTGGTCGCGTCCGCGCTCGGTACCCCCGGCGCCGAACGCGTCGAGCGGCTCTCCCCCGCGGAAGCCGCCGCCCGCGACTGGCCCGATGCGGTCAGCGTCGTCCTCTGTCTGGACGAGGGCCGCGCACTGTCCCCGCACGTGCGAACTGTGGCCGGGCCGCGCTCCGCTCCCGCTCAGTGGGCGCTGCCGGAGAGCGAGTTCGAGCACCGCGATTCGCTGATCACCAAGTACGAGATACGGGCACTGGCCCTGGCCCGCCTCGGGCCGCGTCTCGGCGACCTGGTGTGGGATATCGGCGCCGGGTCGGGCTCGGTCGCCGTGGAGTGCGCCAGGCTCGGCGCCGCGGCCGTCGCCGTGGAGAAGAGCACGGACGGTGTGGAGCGGATCCGGGCGAACGCCGCCGCGCACGGCGTGGACGTCCAGGCCGTGCCCGGCACCGCGCCCGCCGTGCTGCCTCAGCTGCCCGACCCCGATGCGGTGTTCATCGGCGGCGGCGGGCAGGAACTGCCGGCGATCGTGGCGGCCTGCGCCCAGCGGGCGCGGCGCAGCGTCGTGGTCACCCTCGCCGCGCTGGACCGGGTGCCGGCCGTACGGTCCGCGCTGGCCGCGGCCGGGCTCGTACCGGACGGGGTGCTGCTGCAGTCGGCGCGGCTCGCCCCGCTGCCGGGTGAGGTGACCCGGCTTGCCTCGACCAACCCCGTGTTCGTGCTGTGGGGTGTACGCGACGACCGCGCTGGGCAGAAGCCCGGCCGCACCCAAGCCCAATCCCCAACAGCCTTCCCTGGAACCGAAGGAGCACTCTCGTGATCGGCCTCATTTCCGCCACCGCGGCCGGCGCCGCCGCCCGCGACCGGCTGGCCGCGGCCTGGCCGGACCGTACCCGGGTGTACGACGGCCCGGTGCGCGAGGCGGTCGAGCGTGCCTTCGCCGAGTGCGAGCAGCTGGTGTGCTTCCTCGCCACGGGTGCGGCGGTGCGGCTCCTCGCCCCGCTGCTCGCGGGCAAGGACAGCGACCCGGGGGTGGTCTGCGTCGACGAGGCACAGCACCATGCCGTGGCCCTGCTGGGCGGCCACGGCGGCGGAGCGAATGCGCTCGCGGTGGCCGTATCCGACCTTCTGCCTGGGTGCGGCCCGGTGGTGACGACTGCGACCGACGCGGCCGGGATCCCCGGCCTGGACACGCTGGGGCGGCCTGTCGAGGGTGCGGTCGCGGCGGTGACGCGCGCGATCCTCGACGGAGAGCCGGTCGCCCTCCACGCCGACGCGATATGGCCGTTGCCGGCCTTTCCACCAAACGTCGCACCCGCACCCGCACCCGCAGGCTCCGCCCCGCGCCGCACGCCCACGGAGGCCGCAGTCGACAACGGGCCAGCGGGGGCCGCCGAGCCCCACGCCACGCTGCACATCACCGACCGGGTCGTCCCGCTCGACGAGCGCACGGCCGTGCTGCGCCCGCCGTCACTCGTCGTCGGGGTCGGAGCCAGCCGCGGGGTGACCGTCGAGGAGGTGCTCGGGCTGGTACGGGAAACGCTGTCCGCGGCGGGCCTTTCCCAGCGGTCGGTCACCGAGTTGGCGACCGTCGACGCCAAGGCCGACGAGCCCGGGCTGATCGAGGCGGCCAAGGCGCTCGGCCTGCCGCTCACCACGTACGCGGCGGACGCGCTCTCCCCCGTAGAGGTGCCCAATCCCTCCGACGCTCCCCTGTCCGCCGTCGGCACGCCCAGCGTCGCCGAGGCTTCCGCGCTGCTCGCCGCCGGGCCGGGTGCCGAACTCGCCGTCGCCAAGCGCAAGTCCGCGCCGGAAGGCCGTGCGGCGATGGCCACCTGCGCGATCGCCCGCCGCCGCCCGCGGGGCCGACTCGCGGTCGTCGGACTCGGCCCCGGGGCACGCGATCTGCTCACGCCACGCGCCCGGGAGGAGCTGCGCCGCGCATCGACGGTCGTCGGGCTGGACCAGTACGTGTACCAGATCCGCGACCTGCTGCGCCCCGGCACCCGCATCCTCGAATCCGGCCTCGGAGCCGAGGAGGAGCGGGCCCGTACGGCGGTGGCGGAGGCCCGCGCGGGGCACGCCGTCGCACTGATCGGCAGCGGTGACGCGGGGGTGTACGCGATGGCGTCGCCCGCGCTCGCCGAGGCGAGTGAGGACATCGATGTGGTGGGCGTGCCGGGGGTCACGGCCGCGCTCGCCGCCGCGGCGATCCTCGGCGCGCCGCTCGGCCACGACCATGTCGCCATCAGCCTGTCCGACCTGCACACACCCTGGGAGATCATCGAGCGCCGGGTGCGGGCCGCGGCCGAGGCCGACATCGTGGTGACCTTTTACAACCCGCGCAGCCGGGGCCGTGACTGGCAGCTGCCGAAGGCGCTCGGCATCCTCGCCGAGCACCGCGCGGGGACGACACCGGTCGGCGTGGTGCGCAACGCCTCGCGCCCGGACGAGAGCAGCCGGCTGACGACACTGGCCGAACTCGACCCGGCGACGGTCGACATGATGACCGTCGTGGTCGTCGGCAACACCGCAACCCGCGCGATCGCGGGCCGCATGGTGACGCCCCGCGGCTACCGGTGGCAGTCATGACGCCGCGTCACACCGGTCACGGCGCTGGGCCCGATGCGGCGGCCGTGCAGGTGAGTTCGCGCTGCGCGGGCTGCGGTGCCTGTCTGCTGACGTGTCCGACGCATGCGATACGCCCGCGGGGCGGCTCCCTCCTGGTGCGAGCCGAGCTGTGCACCGGCTGCCTCGAGTGCATCGAGATATGCCCCGTGGACGCCATCGAGGAGACTGCTCTCGGCGTGCCCTCTGTGCCTCCCCCAGGGGGCACCGCCACCGTCCGCCCCTCCGGAGGAGCCCCGTGACCCGCACGGTCCACCCCATCGAAGACAAGTCCTTCCGCATCCTGCGGTCGCGGCTCGACACCAGCCACTTCCCGCCGCTCACGCGGGCTGTTGTCGAGCGGGTCATCCACTCCAGCGCCGACCTGGAGTACGCGACGGACCTGGTGTGTGACGAGCCGTCGCTCGTCGCCGCGTACGCGGCGCTGCGCGCCGGGGCGCCGATCGTCGCCGACGTCGAGATGGTCGCCGCGGGGATCACCGCCCGCAAGGCGGTCTGCCGGCTGCCGGAGGCCAAGTCGGGCCCCGGACTGACCCGTTCCGCCCACGCCGTGCGGCTCGCCTACGAGCAGGTCGGTCCGGGAGCGGTCTGGGTGATCGGCTGTGCCCCCACGGCGCTGGAGGAACTGCTCGTGCTCGATGCCGAGCCGGCGCTGGTCATCGGCTTGCCCGTCGGCTTCGTCGGTGCGGCCGAGAGCAAGGCCGCACTGCGCGAGAGCGGTCTGCCGGCCGTCAGCAACATCTCGGAGAAGGGTGGCTCGGCGGTTGCCGCGGCTGCCCTGAACGCCCTTCTCTACACCGAGTACAGCCAGCCCACCGAGTACGCCCCCACTACCGACTCCCCCGAAGCAGCCGGCTCCGCCACAGCCGGCTGGGCAGCAGTCAGCACACCACCCCTCAAGGAGATTCCGTGATCCCGCCCGCGCTGCTCATCGCCGGCCATGGCACCCGTGACGAAGCGGGAGCCGAGGCCTTCCGCGCATTCGTACGGGAGCTGGGCAAACGCAATCCGGACCTCCCGGTGGCGGGTGGGTTCATCGAGCTGTCCCCGCCGCCGCTCGCCGACGCGGTCTCCGAACTCGTCGAGCAGGGCGTGCGGTCGTTCGCCACCGTGCCGCTGATGCTGGTCTCCGCCGGGCACGCCAAGGGCGACATTCCCGCGGCGCTCGCCCGGGAGAAGGAGCGCCACCCCGGCATCTCCTACCGGTACGGCCGGCCCCTCGGCCCGCACCCGAAGCTGCTGAAGGTGCTGGAGCGCCGGCTCGACGAGGCGCTGGGCGCGGGGGCCCGTACGCCGTCGGACCGGGCCGCCACGACCGTGCTGCTCGTGGGCCGCGGCTCGACCGACCCGGACGCCAACGCCGAGGTGTACAAGGCCGCGCGGCTGCTGTGGGAGGGCCGGGGCTACGCGGGCGTGGAGACGGCCTTCGTGTCGCTCGCGGCGCCCGATGTGCCGTCCGGCCTGGACCGCTGCCTGAAGCTCGGTGCACGCCGCATCATCGTGCTGCCGTACTTCCTGTTCACCGGCATCCTGCCGGACCGGGTGCGGCTGCAGACCGAGGGGTGGGCGGCGGCGCACCCGGAGGCCGAGGTGCTGTCCGCGGATGTCATCGGCCCCACCGAGGAGTTGGTGGAGCTGGTGATGGAGCGCTATCGGGAGGCCGTCGAGGGCGACCTGCGGATGAACTGCGACTCCTGCGTCTACCGCGTCGCGCTTCCGGGCTTCGAGCACAAGGTCGGCCTGCCGCAGCAGCCGCACCACCACCCCAACGACCCCTCGGGCGACGGTCACGGGCACGGGCACCATCACCACGCCGACCACACTCATGCCCACTGAGCAGACGGCCCCGGCGCACGACCTGCGCCACCACGGCGACGCGGAAGTCCGGGACGGCGGAGCGGGCCTGACCGACCTCGCGGTCAACGTCCGGGGCGGTACGCCTCCGGAATGGCTCAAGGCTCGGATAGCCGCGTCGCTGGACGGGCTCGCCACCTACCCGGACGGGCGGGCGGCTCGCGAGGCGGTGGCCGTACGGCACGGGCTGCCCGTGGAGCGGGTGCTGCTGACGGCCGGTGCGGCGGAGGCATTCGTCCTGATCGCGCGTGCCTTCCCCACCCGTCGGCCGGTGGTCGTGCACCCGCAGTTCACCGAGCCGGAGGCGGCCCTGCGGGACGCCGGCCACCGGGTGGAGCAGGTCGTGCTGGACGTACGGGAGGGCTTCCGGCTCGGCCCGGACGCGGTCCCCGAGGATGCGGACCTGGTGGTGGTCGGCAACCCGACCAACCCCACGTCGGTGCTGCACCCGGCAGGGGCCATCGCGCGGCTCGCCCGGCCCGGCCGCGTGCTGGTGGTGGACGAGGCGTTCATGGACGCGGTGCCGGGCGAGCGCGAGTCCCTTGCCGGGCGTACCGATGTGCCGGGCCTGGTCGTCCTGCGCAGCCTCACCAAGACCTGGGGTCTGGCGGGGCTGCGGATCGGCTATGTGCTTGCCGCGCCCGACGCCATCGCGGCCCTGGAGCGGGCGCAGCCGCTGTGGCCGGTGTCGAGCCCGGCGCTGGCCGCGGCTGAGGCGTGCTGTGCGCCCCCAGCGCTCGCGGAGGCCGCGCACGCCGCCCATCGCATCGCCGCCGACCGCGCTCATCTGCTGGACCGCCTGGCGGAGTTCACCGGCCTGCACGTCTGCGGCCCGGCAGCGGGCCCGTTTGTGCTCATACGCCTGGCGGGCGCCGATGGCGTCCGGGAGCGGCTGCGTGACCTGGGGTTCGCCGTCCGCCGCGGCGACACCTTTCCCGGCCTCGGCCCGGACTGGCTGCGGCTGGCCGTACGGGACCGGGCGACGACGGACCGCTTCGCCGACGCGCTCGGGAAGGCCCTCGCCGACCGCTGACAGGCGGCCGTACACGGCTGTACGGGCCTGCAACGCGCGTCCCCGCCCACGTGGCTACGTGAGCGGGGACGCAGGCACCCCGGCTGTCTCACCGGTGCCGCATATGAACAGCCGGTCCCAGCGAAGGCCCGGCCCCGCGGGGCCGGGCCTTCGGCCTGCTCCGGCTCAGCCGCTGTCGCCACCCGTGGCGGTGCGGCGGCGGCGTGCGAGCACCAGCGTCCCGGCGCCCGCGGCAACCAGCACGGCTGCGCCGCCTGCGAGGTAGGGCGTCATGGAGCTGCCACCGGTCTCGGCGAGGTTGTCCGAGTCCTTGCCCGATCCGGTCTGGGGCTTGACGTCCGAACCCGAACCCGAGCCCGACCCCGTGTCCGAGCCACCGCTGCCGCCCGGCTCCGGCGAGTCCGAGGGCACCTCCGACGGCTCCTGGGACGGCCCCGAGCCCTCCGGCGTCTCGCAGCTCGCCTCAACCAGCGTGACCTGGCCGTTGACCGCGCCGACGCCGAGCTTCTGCGGCTTGACGGAGACCTTCAGGTCGAGCGCGGTGGCAGCGGCCGTACGCGAGGTGGTCGAGGTCTTCGACAGCTCCAGCTGGACCTCACCGACGCCCGGCACCTGCACCGTGGTCGTACCGGCCGCGCTGAGGGTGACCTTCTTGCCGAGAACGCGCACGGTGCCCAGCACGTTGGACTTGGCAGTCGGCCGCGCGCCCGCCTTGCACACCGCCTTCGACGTCACCTGCTCGACCTCGATCAGCGACAGCAGCGGCAGACCGGGCACCCGGACCTTGGCGCGGACGAGGTTGGAGTACCCCTCCGACGTGCTGTGGTCCACGGTGGCGCGGGCGGTCGCTACCTCAGCGCGCAGCAGGTTGACCGGCTTGCCGTTTTCGGCGCCGTCCACCTTCACTGTCAGCGCCGTCTTGTTCGCGCTCTGCGGCGCGTGCACCTCGTTGAGGGAGGCGGCCAGCGGGACATGGGCCTTGTTGAGCAGGGAGACATCCAGGCCGGCGCGGAGCACGGCGGCGGCAGCCTTCCCTTCGCCTCCGGTGGCGTGCGCGGGCGCAGCGCCAAGGAGCACCGCGGGACCGGCCGTCAGGGCGACGGCGGTCAGTACGGCGGCGGCGCGGCGTGCGGGCATGCTGAAGGCAGAGTTGTTCACAGTGAGAAACCCCCACAAGAGACTTGGAGTCGTCGACGCGGCCAATGGGGGACATCAAGAGCGCCGACGACCTCGACGCCCGACATCTTTACGTACTGAGAGTGAATGGGCGGCAAGCTGACGGGACTTCACTCCAAAGGGTGGTTTCCGCGTCGGTATTCGATTTCGGGGTTGTCTCCGCTCCCCCTCGTCACCCCCGCAACGCCCCATGAGCCAGGCCGCGGGCAATGTCAACGACGCCCGCGGCCTCGTGGTAACGCTGCGTCAACCGGGCGAATAAAACGCAGCCCAGCCGAGGAAATCGGCAGGCTCAGCCGATGACCTGGCCGCGCAGCACCACCTGCCGCGGCGCGGTCAGCACGCGCACATCCGCCCGCGGATCGGTCTCGTAGACCACCAGGTCGGCCGGCGCCCCCTCCTCCAGGCCCGGGCGCCCGAGCCACCGCCGGGCGCCCCAGGCCGTGGCCGAAAGCGCTGCCACCGCCGGGAACCCGGCCTTGACCAGTTCCGCGACCTCCGCCCCCACCAGACCGTGCGCGAGCGAGCCCCCGGCGTCCGTGCCCACGTACACCGGGATGCCGGCCTCGTACGCGGCGCGCACCGTGTCGTAGCGGCGTTCGTGCAGCCGCCGCATATGGTCGGCCCAGCGCGGGAACTTCTCCTCGCCGCCCGCCGCGAGCTTGGGGAACGTCGCGATGTTCACCAGCGTGGGGACGATGGCCACGCCCCGCTCCGCGAACAGCGGAATGGTCTCCTCGGTGAGCCCGGTGGCGTGCTCGATGCAGTCGATCCCGGCCTCCACCAGGTCGATCAGCGACTCCTCCGCGAAGCAGTGCGCCGTGACCCGCGCACCCAGCCGGTGCGCCTCGGCGATCGCCGCCTCGAGCGCGCCGCGCGGCCAGCAGGCCGCCAGGTCACCGGATTCGCGGTCGATCCAGTCCCCCACCAGCTTGACCCAGCCGTCCCCGCGCCGCGCCTCCCGAGCGACGTACGCGACGAGGTCCTCCGGCTCGATCTCGTGCGCGAAGTTGCGGATGTAGCGGCGGGTACGGGCGATGTGGCGGCCGGCGCGGATGATGCGCGGCAGATCCTCGCGGTCGTCGATCCAGTGGGTGTCCGAGGGCGAGCCGGCGTCGCGGAGCAGCAGGGCGCCCGCGTCCCGGTCGGTCACCGCCTGCTTCTCGGTGGTCGACTCGTCGACAGGGCCCTCGGTGCCGAGCCCCACGTGGCAGTGCGCGTCGACCAGGCCCGGCAGCACCCAGCCGGTCAGGGTCGCCATATCGCGGGCGCCCGCCGGCCGCTCATAGGTGATCCGGCCGTCCATCACCCACAGCTCGTCCCGGATCTCCTCCGGTCCGACCAGCACCCGCCCCTTGATGTGCAGCACCGCCGCGCTCTCAGTCATGGCAGGCACTGTACGAGCCCGCGCACCGCGGCGGCATGCCCCCAGTCACGCGAACGACACCTCCAGCATTTCGCGATATCTTCTGCAGGCGAATTCCCAATTCCTCGGACGCGCAGCTTCCCGTATTCTTCTGCCCCGTTTTCCGAGCCCCAAACGCAGAAGTTTTACGAAGCACAAGCGCCGTAATTCGGACGCATCTCAGAGCCGTTACGCATTTGTGATGGACTCCACACCACGTCCGTTTCACCCGGAATTTTCCGGATAAATCATCTGCAACCTTGGAGCGTCCGCGCACGCGCGCACCCCCGCGCGATAACACATGACCCCCTCCTCGCGTAACCCCATCCGCCGATGCAATTTCAATTTCTGCTAGGTAAATTAAATTCGCATGACCGCCGCACAAGCAGACCTTGCACGTGCCCACAGCGAATTTCTCGAAATGCCGGAGGGGCTGAAGCTCGACGCACCCCGTGTCGAGGACGGAGCCGCGATCTGGCGCATCGCCCGTGACTCCCGGGTGCTCGACCTCAACTCCTCGTACAGCTACCTGCTGTGGTGCCGCGACTTCGCGGCCACCTCCGTGGTGGCGCGCGACGGGGACGGCGAGCCGGTCGGCTTCATCACTGGCTACATCCGCCCCGAGCGCCCGCAGACCCTCGTCGTCTGGCAGGTCGCCGTCGACCACGCGCACCGCGGCCGGGGCCTGGCCGGTGCGCTGCTCGACGGGCTGACCGCCCGGGTCGTCGACGAGCTGGGCGTACGCCGGGTCGAGACCACGATCACCCCCGACAACACCGCGTCGAACCGCCTCTTCACCTCGTTCGCCGAGCGGCACGGTGCGCACGTGGACCGCGAAGTCCTCTTCGACGGCGGGCTGTTCCCCGACGGAGGGCACGAGCCCGAGGTGCTGTACCGCATAGGCCCGCTGGCGGCCGCGGACTCCGCGCAGGCCGCATCCGCCGCGGCCGCCGCGCCCTGACGCACCCGCTCGCCGACCCCCAGCAACCCCCTGACTTCCTCTCCCCCGCCACTCATCTCCCAGGAGCATGCTGTGACCATCACCCCGCCCGACCTGAGCGTCTTCGAGACCCTGGAGTCGGAGGTGCGCAGCTACTGCCGCGGCTGGCCCGCCGTCTTCGACTGTGCGCAGGGTAGCTACATGTACGACGAGGACGGCCACACCTACCTCGACTTCTTCGCCGGCGCCGGGTCCCTGAACTACGGCCACAACAACCCGGTGCTCAAACGCGCCCTGATCGACTACCTCGAGCGCGACGGCGTCACCCACGGCCTGGACATGAGCACCACCGCCAAGCGCGCCTTCCTGGAGAGCTTCCAGAACATCGTGCTGCGGCCGCGCGACCTGCCGTACAAGGTGATGTTCCCGGGCCCGACCGGCACCAACGCCGTCGAGGCCGCCCTCAAACTGGCCCGTAAGGTCAAGGGCCGCGAGTCGATCGTCTCCTTCACCAACGCCTTCCACGGCATGTCGCTGGGCTCGCTCGCCGTCACCGGCAACGCCTTCAAGCGGGCCGGCGCGGGCATCCCGCTGGTGCACGGCACCCCGATGCCGTTCGACAACTACCTCGACGGCCGGGTTCCCGACTTCCTGTGGTTCGAGCGGCTGCTGGAGGACCAGGGTTCCGGCCTCAACCAGCCCGCCGCCGTCATCGTTGAGACGGTGCAGGGCGAGGGCGGCATCAACGTGGCCCGCCCGGAGTGGCTGCGCGGCCTGGCGGACCTGTGCAAGCGCCGCGACATGCTGCTGATCGTCGACGACATCCAGATGGGCTGCGGCCGCACCGGCGCATTCTTCTCCTTCGAGGAGGCCGGCATCGTCCCGGACATCGTCACGGTGTCGAAGTCCATCAGCGGCTACGGCCTGCCCATGTCGCTCACGCTCTTCAAGCCCGAGCTCGACGTCTGGGAGCCGGGCGAGCACAATGGCACCTTCCGCGGCAACAACCCGGCCTTCGTCACCGCAGCCGCGGCGCTGAACACCTACTGGGCCGACGGCCAGATGGAGAAGCAGACCATCGCCCGCGGTGAGCAGGTCGAGCAGGCGCTGCGCGCGATCAAGGACGAGCACCCGCGGCTCGGCGCCGACATCCGTGGCCGCGGCCTGGTCTGGGGCATGGAGCTCGCCGACAAGTCCCGCGCCTCTCAGGTGGCACGCCGCGCCTTCGAGCTGGGGCTGCTGATCGAGACCTCGGGGCCGGAGGGCGAGGTGGTCAAGCTGCTGCCCGCGCTGACCATCAGCCCGGAGGAGCTGGACGAGGGTCTGCGTATCCTCGCCCGGGCGGTGCGCGAGACAGCCTGAGCGGGCCCACCGCCAGGCAGCACCGCCGACCGTAGAGAAGAAAGGCAACCAATCACCGTGATCGTCCGATCCTTCAAGGACATCGAGGGCACCGACCGGCATGTGAAGTCCAAGTCCGGTACCTGGGAGAGCAAGCGCATCGTCCTCGCCAAGGAGCGCGTGGGCTTCTCGCTCCACGAGACCATCCTGTACGCGGGCACCGAGACGTCGATGTGGTATGCCAACCACATCGAGGCCGTCGTCTGCATCGAGGGCGAGGCGGAGCTCACCAACGACGAGACCGGCGAGAAACACATCATCACGCCGGGTGTGATGTACCTCCTGGACGGGCACGAGAGGCACACGATGCGGATCAAGCAGGACTTCCGCTGCCTGTGCGTCTTCAACCCGCCGGTCACCGGCCGTGAGGACCACGACGAGAACGGCGTCTATCCGCTGCTCACGGAGCCCGCGGAGAGCTGATCTTCCCTTCGGGGAACCCGCATCAGGGCCGTACGAGAGGAGAAGGAGCACCACCATGACCACCGCACCCGAGCGAACGACCGACCTGTATCCGACGCGCGGCGCCACCGAGGTGATCACTCCGCGGCGGGACCCGGTCGTGTGGTCGGAGCCGGGGACGCCGGGCCCCATCCAGCCGTCCGAGCTGCACGACTACGACCGCGACGGCTTCCTGACGGTCGACCAGCTGATCACTCCCGAGGAGGTGGTGACCTACCGCGCCGAACTCAACCGGCTGATCACCGACCCGAAGATCCGGGCCGACGAGCGCTCGATCGTGGAGCCGAAGTCGAACGACGTGCGGTCGGTCTTCGAGGTGCACAAGATCAGCGAGGTGTTCGCGAACCTGGTCCGAGACCCGCGGGTGGTGGGCCGCGCCCGGCAGATCCTCGGCGGTGACGTGTATGTGCACCAGAGCCGGATCAACGTCAAGCCGGGCTTCGGTGCCTCGGGGTTCTACTGGCACTCCGACTTCGAGACCTGGCACGCCGAGGACGGTCTGCCGAACATGCGGACGGTGTCCGTCTCGATCGCGCTGACCGAGAACTACGACACCAACGGCGGCTTGATGATCATGCCGGGCTCGCACCGGACGTTCCTCGGGTGCGCGGGGGCCACCCCGAAGGACAACTACAAGAAGTCGCTGCAGATGCAGGACGCGGGCACGCCGTCGAACGAGGCCCTGACCGACCTGGCGAGCCGCCACGGCATCCGGCTGTTCACCGGCCCGGCGGGTTCGGCGACCTGGTTCGACTGCAACGCCATGCACGGCTCGGGCGACAACATCACGCCCTACCCGCGCAGCAACGTCTTCATCGTCTTCAACAGCGTGGAGAACGCCGCGGTGGAGCCGTTCGCGGCCCCGGTCCGGCGACCGGAGTTCATCGGGGCGCGCGACTTCACCCCCGTACGGTGAGGTCGTAGTCCTGGGGTACGAGCGCCCCTGCGGCTCAGACGAGTCGCAGGGGCGCTTGCCGTTCAGGCGCGCGCGGGAAACGCGGACAGCACCTCAAGCAGCCGGTCCACGTCGGCGGCCGTGTTGTAGAGGTGAAAGGAAGCGCGAAGGTTGCCGGCCCGGGCGGAGACATGGACGCCGGCCTCGGCGAGGCGGCCGGCGGCATGGCCGAGTCCTGGCACCGAGACGATCGGGGAGCCCGGCGCGGGCACCGGCTCGTACGCCATCTCCTGCGCCGGACCGGCCAATTCCGCCAGACCGGCGCGGAAGCGCTCGGCGAGCGCCGTGTCGTGGGCACGGATCGTCTCCGGGCCCAGCTCTTCGACCAGCGCGAGGGAGTGCTGAGCCGCGACGTACGACATGAGGCTGGGGCTCGCGTCGAAGCGACGGGCGGAGCGGGCGAGTTGCTCGACCGGGCCGTAGCAGCTGTCCGCCGGCTCCTCGCCTGCGACCCAGCCGGCGAAGACGGGGGTCAGCGCGTCGAGGTCCTCGGGTGCGACCAAGAAGGCGACACCGCGCGGACACATCAGCCATTTGAAACCGACGGCCACGGTGAAGTCGTCGCGGTCCGCGGTCAGCGGCAGCCAGCCGGCCGCCTGGGAGGCATCGACGAGCGTACGGGCGCCATGGGTACGGGCGGCGGAGCGGATCGCCTCCAGGTCGGCGATCCGGCCGTTCACGGACTGCGCGGCACTGACCGCCACCAGCGCCGTGCCGGGACGTACGGCGTCGGCGAGGCCGTCGAGCGGGACGCTGCGCACCTTGAGGTCACCGCGGACCACGAAGGGGTTGACCAGGGAGCTGAAGTCACCGTCGGCAACGAGGACTTCCGCGCCGGAGGGCAGCGCGGACGCGATCAGTCCGGCGTACACCGCGACGGACCCGCCGACCGCCACGCGCTCCACCGGCACCCCCGCGAGGCGGGCGAACGCGGCACGCGAAGCCTCCACGGCCTGGAAGTCCTCGACCGGCCGGCCGGCGTCCACCTCGTCCAGCGCGGCCCGCAGGGCGGCAACCGCGCGGGCGGGCATCAGCCCGCTGGACGAGGTGTTCAGGTACGTCGTCTGCGGCGCGAACTCGGCGCCTCCTGGGCTCGTCTCCATCAGACCTCCATCGCAGACCACCGGCTTGTGCCGGTGATGGCTACCGCTGTGCTGCAGTCTGATCCCGCGCCGCCTGGCACCGGTCAGGGCATGACGCCCCCGCCCCCGAAGCCCCCGGAGCCCCCCGGAGCCCCCCGAAGCCCCCGGAACTCCGGAGGGAGGAGTCACGCTCCCCTCACTATGGGCCGAGCCGGTCTCCCCGTCCATCGCATATCACTGAATGCGAATCAAAAGGAACACTTATACATGCCCGCTGACGTGCGGGTTCCGGCCGCCGGGCTACGGAACCTCGCACGCATCGTCGGAGCAGACGGCTGCGTCGCCGCCCCGGGCGGACACACCAGCCCTGCCCGCGCCGGCCATTCCCCCGGCCCGGGGCGAGCGTGCCGCTGGGTTCTCTCAGCCCTCGCGGCGGCCGTTGACGCGGCGCGGCAGGCCGAGCGGGTTGCCGTCGCGCAGTTCCGGCGGCAGCAGCGCGGCCGGGGTGTTCTGGAAGGCCACCGGCCGCAGCCAGCGCTCGATCGCGGTGCCGCCGACCGAGGTGGAGGTGGACGTCGTGGCCGGATACGGGCCTCCGTGGTGCTGGGCGGAGGCGACCGCGACCCCGGTCGGCCAGCCGTTGACCACCACCCGGCCCGCGAGCGGAACGAGTTCCGCCAGCAGCTTCGCGGCGCGGCCGTCGCTCTCGGCCTCCTCCTCGCCGATGTGGACAGTGGCGGAGAGGCTGCCGGGCAGCCGTCCGAGCACGGCGGAGACCTCGGCCTCGTCCTGGTACCGCGCCACGACCGTGACGGGCCCGAAGCACTCCTCCAGCAGCGGCTCGTACTCCTCGTCGGCGGCGAGCCGCGCCGCCGGGACGGTGAGGAAGCCGGCGCTGACCGCGTTCTCGCCGCTCTCCCCGGGCGTCACCGGGCTCTCCACCTCGGGCAGCGCGGTCCTGGCCCGTATGCCCTCGACGAACGCCTCGCGCATCCGGGAGTCCAGCAGGACGCCTTCGGGGGTGTCGCTGACAGCGTCGGTGAGGGTCTTCACCACGCGATCGCCCGCCGCGCCCACCGGCGCCAGCACCAGTCCGGGCTTGACGCAGAACTGGCCGACGCCGAGCGTCATCGAACCGGCGAGGCCATTCCCGATCTGTTCGGCGCGCTCGCTCGCCGCGGCCTCGGTGATCACAACCGGGTTGAGGCTGCCCAGCTCGCCATGGAAGGGGATGGGTACGGGCCGGGCGGCGGCCGCGTCGAAGAGCGCGCGGCCGCCTCGTACGGAACCGGTGAATCCGGCCGCCGCGACCAGCGGGTGCCTGACCAGCTCGATGCCCGCGTCAAAGCCGTGCACCAGGCCGACGAGTTCCGCAGGAAGGCCGTGGAGCGTAGCGGCCCGGCGCAGCAGGGCCGCGCACAGTTCTGAGGTGGCGGGATGGTCCGGGTGCGCCTTGACCACGACGGGGCAGCCCGCGGCGAGCGCGCTGGCGGTGTCGCCGCCGGGAACGGAGAAGGCGAGCGGGAAGTTGCTGGCCGCGTAGACGGCGACGACACCGAGCGGCACCTTGTAGCGGCGCAGGTCGGGGCGGGGCGGGGAGAGGGTGGCGTCGGGTTCGTCGATGCGGATGTCGAGGAAGTCGCCCTCGTCGACGATGTCGGCGAACGCCCGCAGTTGGTAGCTGGTGCGGGTCAGTTCGCCGGTGAGCCGGCCGGGCCCCAGCGCGGTCTCGGCGTCGGCGGCCTCGACGACGTGCTCGCCCGCTCCGTCCAGCAGATCGGCGGCGGTGCGCAGGAACGCGGCCCGTACGGCACGGTCGGCCAGCGGCCCGCGCGCGGCGTGCGCGGCGTGCACCACCCGGTCGACTTCCTCGGCCGTGGCCTCGACCGCAACCTGCTCCCGTTGCCTCCCCGTTCGGGGGTCCACGCTCCAGACTGGTGCTGCCACCGCGGGTTCCTCCTGCGTGCCGCAGTCGGGGCGCCGTTCGACAGGCAGAACGCTGTCCCCGATGGTGAACTCTTCCGGGACTCTATGGGCGGCCACATAAGGGGTCAACCGTTCACCTCGGCCCCCGCTACGGGCCAGACGCCGTCCATCTCGCGGCCCGGCCGCCCCAATCGACGGCGATGGAAGGCCGCGCTGCGGCAGCGGTACGAGTGCCGGCTCCGTCACACGACCGGCGTCGGGCCGCCCCGGCCGGTCGCGCAACGGCGGACGGCCTCGGCGAGCCGGTGCCCGTCCGGTCCGACGCCTTCGGGGCACGGGAAGCGGCGCCGTACATAGCCGAAGGTCAGTCCGGCCCGCAGGTCGGCGAAGCCCATGGAACCGCCCGCGCCGTCGTGGCCGAAGGTCCCCGCCCCCAGGAACGGCAGGTCGTCGCCGGTCACCGTGAAGCCCAGCGCGAAGCTCTTGTGCTTGCGCAGCACGATGTCGTAGCCGGTGGAGTGGGGCTGGGCGAACTCGGCCGCTGTCCGGGGCGTCAGCAGCGGCGGCTTGCCGTCGAGTGTGCTGATGGCCGCGGCGTACATCCGGGCCAGACCACGGGCGGTGGCCACGCCGCCGACCGACGCGGGGCCGCCCGCCCGTACGACACGAAGGTTGGGGAGTCCCTGCAACAGGGGCGCCTCGGGGTGCTGCTCGTTGAACGCGATGCCCCTGAGGCTGTCGGGCGCGTGCCAGGTCTCGGCCGGCTCCCGCTCCTGCTCGGGCGTCGGCTCCATCGGCAGGACATCGAGCACCCGGGGCTCGTACTCCTCCGGCAGCCCCATGAACAGGTCGACGCCGCGGGCATCCCGGATCTGCTGGCCGTAGAACTGTTGCATCGTCATCCCGGTGGTGCGTCTGACCAGTTCGCCGGTGAGGGCACCGATGACCAGCGCGTGGTAGCCGAAGTGGGTGCCCGGCCGCCAGTAGGGCCGCTGTCCGGCCAGCCGCTCGGCGACCAGCCGGTCGTCGGCGAGCTCCGCCGGGGAGAACCCGGCGACGGTGTTGACGACGCCGGCCTGGTGGCTCAGCAGCTCGCGCAGGGTGATGCCGTCCTTGCCTTCGGCGGCGAACTCCGGCCAGTAGTGGCGTACTTCCTTGTCCAGGGAGAGCGTGCCGTCCTGGACGAGGAGGGCGACGACCAGGTGGGCGGCGCCCTTGGTGGACGAGAACACGCCGATGAGGGAGTCCTCGGCCATGCCGGGCCCGCCCCACAGGTCCACGACCGGCCGGCCGTCGACGTAGGCCGCGACCTGAGCGGCGTGGCCGGGCTCCTCGGCGAGTACTGCCGCGAAGACCTCACGTACGTGGTCGAAGCCCTCCGCGACGGTGCCGTGGATGGCGTCCGGGCCGGGAGCCGCCTGCGCTGTAGTGGCGGTGGTGCCGGTGATGCCTGGTGCGTCGAGGCTCATGCACATCCCCCTCGTCTGGTCAGCAAGCCCCTGGTGGGCTACGCAGTTGCCGTCACCCCACTACGGGAAGCTGCCCTGGTACGGCGTCGCGCTCACTCGCCAGGGCGGACGGCCTGCGCCGGCCTCGGTCACCGCCATCCGGGTGCGGGACCCTCCGCACCTACCCGCCGGTATGGCAGCCCCGAGCCTGCTGCCCGTAGAGTCCGGGCATGACGGAGTCCTCGGCCGAGCCACTGGTCCCCGGCCCGCCCGGGATCGACCTGCTCGCCTTCCACCCGGTGCCGGAGGGAGAGCCGCCGGACCGTACGGGGCCGCGCTTCTCCCTGGTGGCGCTGTGGCACGGGGATCGGCTGCTCATGGTGCACGAGCGGTCGCGACGGTGCTGGGAGCTGCCCGGCGGGGGGATCGAGGCCGGGGAGAGCGCGCGGGAGGCCGCGGTCCGCGAGCTGCGCGAGGAGACGGGCCAGATCGTCGAGGACCTGCGGTTCGTGGGGTACGCGACGGTCGCCATCGGCCCGGAGCGCCGCGCGGTCTGCGGCGCCCTCTACACCGGCGAGGTCTTCTCCCCGCGCCCGTTCGCCCCGAGCGACGAGATCGACGGCATTCGCTGGTGGGACCGCACCGAGGCGCTGCCGGGACGCGTCCAGCCGGTGGATGTGCATCTGGCCTCGCTGGCCCGGTCGGGCGACAGCGGGCGCGGGTAATGGAACCGTAAAGCGGGGTTCGTTCGTTACCTCGGTCATGACAGCTATGACCCCTGGCTCGAACATCCCGCTCACCGTCCCGCGGGTGGTGGTGGATGTCACCGCCCCGGTGCGGCTCGACGTGTCGGGCCTGCTGCTCGCCGAGGGCGGCAAGGTGCGCTCCGACGACGACTTCGTGTTCTACAACCAGCCGACGGGACCGGGCGTGACGCACCGCTCCGGCGACGGCTCGGGCCCCGACTCGATCACCGTGGACACCGGCGCAGTGCCCGCGGACATCGACAAGGTCGTCGTGACCGCGAGCCTGGACGCCCCGGGCGCGACCTTCGCCGGCACCGAGCCGACCGCGACGCTGCGCGACGCCGACGGCGGCGGCGTGCTCGCCACCTTCACGCCGCCGCGGCTCAGCACCGAGACGGCGCTGGTGGTGATGGAGGTGTACCGCAGGGGCGGGGCGTGGAAGGTCCGTGCGGTGGGGCAGGGGTACGCGAATGGGCTGGCCGGGATCGCCACCGACTTCGGCGTAACGGTGGAGGAGCCCGCCACGGCCACGACCACGACCACGGCGCCCGCAGCTCCGCCGGCTCCCGCTCCGTCGGCTCCGGCTCAGCCGCCCCGTCCGGCCGCTCCCCCGCAGCCCGCGGCGCCGTCTGCCGCATCGGTCGCGCACGCCGCGCCCGGGGCTGGGTCCATGGGCGGGACCGGGAAGGTCAACCTCGACAAGGGCCGGGTCAGCCTGCAGAAGAACCAGACCGTCTCCCTGGTCAAGGGCGGCCGCCCGCTGCTCACCTCCGTGCGGATGGGCCTCGGTTGGGAGCCCGCCTACCGCAACAAGTCGATCGACCTCGACGCGTCCGTCATCGCTTACGGCCCGGACCGCAAAAAGATCGACGCCTGCTACTTCGGCAAACTCGCGATCCTCGGGGGCGTCATCCAGCACTCCGGCGACAACCTCACCGGCGAGGGCGGCGGCGACGACGAGGTCATCACCGTGCACCTGGGCGACCTGCCCCCGCAGGTCACCGGGCTGGTCTTCACGGTGAACTCCTTCTCGGGACAGAAGTTCACCGAGGTCGCCAAGGCGTACTGCCGGCTCCTCGACGGCGCCGGCCAGGAACTTGTCCGCTTCGACCTCACCAGCTCCGAGCCCCGCACCGGCGTGCTGATGGCGAAGCTCATCCGCCAGTACTCCGGCGAGTGGGAGATGACGGCTCTGGGCGAATACGTGGACTCCCGCACGGTCCGCGGAATGGTGAAACCCGCTGCCCAAGCCCTCTGAGCACAGCGGCCCCGGAGGGGCCGCTGGTGAGGGCCGACGGCGGGGGCGTGGCGTGCTGCCGCTGGCGGGCCCGATCTCAGGCCCGCGAGCGGTCGCCGCCCGCGGGCTGGTCGCAGCGGTGTGCGGCCATGCTTCGCGAAAGAGCCTTCGCAGGCGTAGAACATCCCGCCCGGGCCACTTCAGACCTCAACAGCCTGGATCAACTGCACCTTGTCCGCATGGCCTTGTGCCGTGCGCTCTCCGGCCCGTACGAGGCCACTCGACACCGGTCAGCCCCCGGCTACTGTGCGAGAAGCACGGGCAGTTCGGTGAGCGAGTCGATGTGCCAGTCCGCAGCTTCTGCTTCGCAGGTGCCGGCCCAGAGGCTGCCCCACGGTCCGCGGCGGATGTGGGCAGCGCGGAGGCCTGCCGCCTTGGCGGGGGCGATGTCGTTGGCGGGGTGGTCACCGACGTACACGACGTTGTTGGGCTCGGTGCCGGCGAGTTCGACGACGCGTGCGAAGAACTCCGGGCTCGGTTTCGCCACGCCCCACTCTCCTGACGTCGCGATCACGTCGGCTGGGAGGTTGAGGCTGCGCAGCAGTTCGGCCACCCGCGCGGTCTGGTTCCCGGCAACCACGACACGTACGCCCGCTTCCTGCAGCGCAGTAAGCGCGGGCCGCACGTCGGGATACAGGTCGCTCTCCTCGATCCGTTCGCCACGGCCGGCGGCTTCGCGCGCGTGGTGCTCGGCCGCGACGTCCACCCCGGGGCGGGCGAGGCGCAGGGCGTCGGCGTTGTCGCGTCCCTGGGCTACCACCGCGCCGACGAGCGCGGAAAGCGTATGCCGGGGGATGTCGAGCCAGTCGGCCCAGGACGCCCAGTAGCGGTCATCGCAGGTGAGAGTCTCGCCGACGTCGAATGCGACTGCCTCGATCATGCGGGCAGCCTACGGGGCAGCGGTGGAAAATCGCGCGCGTCGGCGAGGCCGCGAGCGGTACGGTCCCGGGATGCTCGACCTCAGCCCGACGCGGTGGGCGTTCGACATCTACGATGCCGCCACTCAGGCGAGGAGTTCGAACTACGTCACGATCGTCGACGGGCATGCCAAGCACCGGTCCATCCCGTTCCGGTACGTGTGGCCGGCAGAGCTGGATCTGATGGCGCGGCTCGCCGGGCTGCGGCTGCGCGACCGGTGGGAAGGGTGGTCACGGGCGCCGTTCACCAGCGAGAGCCGCCGGCACGTCTCAGTCTGGGAGAAGCCCGCCGACTGACCGCACCCGACCGCGCCCCGAGCGGACGGAAGCGGCCACCCCGCCGGTGTTGTCGCGGACAGGTGCAGCCCTTGAGCTGCACGGCGCGACAGGCCCCGGCCCGCCAAGTCGCTTGAGGCGACAGAGGCAGCCGGGGCCCGTTCCGTACGTGTTGAGCCGACGCTCGAAAGGTTTCGGCTCAGCCGGTCCGACGCTCCCAGGGGCCGGTGATCGCGAGCATGATGCCCGGCTCCTGGATGTTGGCGAACAGCGTCTTCCCGTCCGGCGAGAACACGACGCCGGTGAACTCGCTGTACTCCGGCGCGTCCGCCGTGCCGATGTTCAGCTCGTTGCGGGCTATCGGGTACGTACGCCCGTCCTCCGTGGCGCCGAAGAGGTGCTGGATGCCCTCGCCGTCCTCGGCGATGAGCAGCCCGCCGTACGGGGACACGGTGATGTTGTCCGGGCCGTCGAACGCGCCGTCCTGGCTCGGGTTCGGGTTGACGCCCAGCAGCACCTTCAGGGTCAGCGTCCGGCGGCCCGGGTTGTAGAACCACACCTGACCGTCGTGCTGAACCGGGCTCTCCGCGCGGGCGAAGGAGGAGACGATGTACGCGCCGCCGTCACCCCACCACATGCCCTCGAGCTTGCGGGCGCGGGTGACCTGGCCGTCGGTGAACTGCTTGCGCACCGGCACGGTCTTGGCGTCCCGGTCGGGCACGTCCACCCAGTCCACGCCGTAGACCGTGCCGACCTTGGTGGCACGGGAGAGGTCGTCGACGAAGTTGCCGCCGGAGTCAAAGCACTTCGGGGCCTGGAGCACGCCCGCGTCGTCGGCGAGCGTCGCCAGCCGGCCGCGGCCGTGGGTGAAGCGGGCCGGCGGAGTCCAGCGGTAGAACAGGCCGTTGGGGGTGGCGGCGTCCTCGGTGAGGTAGAGGTGGCCGCGCTTGGGATCGACGACGACGGCCTCGTGCGCGTACCGGCCGAGCGCCTTGATCGGCTTCGGGTCACGGTTGGCCCGCCGGTCGTACGGGTCGACCTCGAAGACGTAGCCGTGGTCCATGGTCATGCCGTTGACGCCGGCCTTGTCCTCGGTCTCCTCGCAGGTCAGCCAGGTGCCCCAGGGGGTGCGTCCGCCCGCGCAGTTGGTGGAGGTGCCGGCGATGCCGACCCACTCGGCGACGGGGCCGCCATGCGGGTGAACCTCGACGACGGTGCAGCCGCCCGAGGCCGCCGGGTCGTACACCAGGCCGTCGGTGAGCGGGACCGGGTGCGGCCACTTGGAGCGCGGGCCCTTGAGCTCGTGGTTGTTGACCAGCAGGGTCACGCCGCGCGGGCCCGGGAAGGTGGCCGTGCCGTCGTGGTTGGAGGGGGTCGACTCGCCGGACTGAAGCGTGGTCACGCCGGTGCGAGTGATGATCCGGTACGAGAAGCCCGCGGGCAGCGCGAGGATGCCGTCGGGGTCCGGGACCAGCGGCCCGTACCCGAGCTGGGCCCCGCCCTCGGCGGCCTCGCTGCCAGCGGCCTTGGCCTCGGCCCCGATGGCCCCGGGCGCGGTGGCCAGCACACCGACACTGCCGACGAGCGCGACGCCCGCGCCGGTGTAAGCGGAGCGCCTCGCGAAATCTCTGCGGGTGAGCGGCATCGTCATCTCCTGAAGCCGAAACCTGTCCTCTACTGTGCGGCACCTACGCTGCCGGGGCCCGCCGAACGGTGACTGAACGCGAAACGACATCGAGGAACCGATTGAGCGAGCCCGCCCCCCGCGTGGCCAACAAGAGTCTCGGCGCGACCGCGCACTACTCCCGCACCCATGAGCGGGCCTTGAAAGCGGCCTTGCGTGCATCCTTGGCGATCTTACGGTCCGGGTGCAGCCGGCCCATCGCCTCCAGGACGTCCGCCGTCGCGGGGTGGTCCACCCGCCAGACCGCGTCGAAGAAGCCACTGTGGCCACCCACCAGCCCCTGAACGAGGCCTTCCAGCTCCCCGGTGTCCCCCTCGGCGGCCAGCTGCGCCGCGATGGTGTCCACGGTCAGCCAGAACACCATCTCCTCCGGCGGCTCGGGCACCCCGTCCGCGCCGCGCTCCGCCAGCCAGACCCGGGCCAGCCCGCCCAGGTGCCGGTCGTCGAGCACCTCACGGACCGCGGCTTCGGCCTCGGGGCCGATCAGGGACAGGGCCTGCTGGCAGCTGAGCCGCCGCAGCGGGGCGCCTTCGTCGTCGCCGCGGCCGACGGCGAGCAGCTCGCGGGCAGCGTCCTCGGGCCGACGCCGGTGCAGCCACTGCTCGACCTCGGCCTGCGCGGCGGTTTCCGGGTAGCCGGGCAGCCGGTCCAGCAGGACGTCGGCCCCCTTGTCGGCCAGCTCACCGACGGCCGGGGCGTCGGTGCCGGCCTCCAGCATCCGGGCGCGGACCCCGTATACGCCCAGTGGGGTGAGCCGGACCATGCCGTAGCGGGAGACGTCATCATCGGCCGTGGGTGCTCCGCCCGGCCGGTCGCCCTGCTCATCCAGGTCCTCGATCAGCTTCTCGTCCACCGGCTGGTAGTCGGCCAGGCCGAGCGGGGCGAGCAGCCGGAACTGGGCGTCGAGGCGCATCATCGCCTCGGAGACCTCTTCGAGGACGTCGTCGGTCGGCTCGTCCATGTCGTCGGGCACGATCACGGAGGCGGCGAGGGCCGGCAGCGGTACGGCCCGCTGGTTCGGGCCGTTGTCCAGGACGGTCAGCAGGTAGAGGTTCTCCAGTACGCGGTCGAGGAAGTCGGCCTCCGCGGACGCGTTCCAGTCCAGGTCGCCGGCGACGTCCTCGCCGGTCTCGGCCACACGATCCGAGGGGTCACGGACGGTGGCCTCGGACAGCAGCGCTTCCAGCCCGCCCAGCCAGATGTCGAGGACCTCGTGCGGGCTGCCGGAGGTGACGAGCGCCGACTCCTCGCCGGGCGCCGCGACGCCCGACCTCGCATCCCGCGAGGTCTCAGCGCCGGAAGCCGCGCCCCCGGAAGCCCCACCTCCGCCGTCCGCCCCCGTCTCCTCGATCTCCACGAGCCCGGTGTCGACGGCGAGCCGCCAGGCGGCAGCAACCTGCTCCGCCCCATCCTCCGCGTCCTCGAGTCCGAGCTGCGCGGCCGCTTCCCGCAGTGCATCGTCCGGGAGTTCGCCGTCGGCTCCGACGCGGAGGCCCGGAACGGCCCATCGCGCGAGCCGTACGGCCCGCGCGAACAGTGGCGCGGACAGGGCGTCGCGGGCCAGCTCGGCCTTGGAGGGCAGCCGCACCGGCGGCATGGTCGGGCGGTCTCCGGACATCTGGGGGTACTCCTCCAGGCTGCTGGTCTGGGCGCTGCCAAGCCTAGACGGATTCCGCACGATGCCGCCCGGTTCATGGAGTCGCCGGGTGCCGTACGCCTGCCGTCCCTTGACAACTCCCTTGTCAGCACTGGACATTGACGCGCGTAGACGGTCGTTTCTACTTCAACCCCTCACTCTGTCCGGAGGCTTTTCATGCCTAATTCTCCGCTCCCGCGACCATCCACCGTGGGCGCGCTGGTCGCCGCCGCCCTCGCGGCCGGGCTGATCGCCGCGCCGCAGTCGGCGACCGCGGCCGAGGTCCGTATCCACGACATCCAGGGCAGCACCCGAATATCCCCGCTGGCGGGCGAGAGGGTGAGCGAGATTCCCGGAGTCGTCACCGCGATCCGCGCTTTCGGTTCGGCCCGCGGCTTCTGGGTGCAGGATCCCCAGCCCGACGACGACAGGGCTACGAGCGAGGGCATCTTCGTCTTCACCGGCTCCACGACCCCGGCCGTGAAGGCCGGCGACGCCGTCCTGGTCTCCGGCACGGTCGCCGAGTACTACCCCGGCGGCACCCAGGCGGGTCTGCAGTCGGTCACCGAACTCACCCAGCCCGCCTGGAAGGTGGTGTCCCCGGACAACCCGCTGCCCGACGCCTTCCGGCTCAACCCGTCGACCGTGCCGGACCGCTACGCCCCGGACGCGGACGCAGACGCAGACGCAGACGCAGACGCAGACGGCGGCAGCATCGAGCAGCTGCCGCTGCGCCCGCGCAGTTACGCCCTCGACCGGTACGAGTCCCTGGAGGGCATGCGCGTCCAGGTCACCGACGCCCGCGTGGTCGGGCCGACCAGCCCGCACAACGAGCTGTGGGTGACCGCCGATCCGCGCGAGCACCGCACCGCGCGCGGCGGGACCCTCTACGGCTCCTACCGCGACCAGAACGGCGGCCGGGTGAAGGTCTCCTCCCTGATCCCGTTCGCCGAGCGGCCCTTCCCCCGGGCGAACGTCGGCGACAGCCTCACCGGCACCACCGAAGGCCCCCTGGACTACGACCAGTTCGGCGGTTACGAGCTCCAGGCCACCACGCTGGGCGCGCTCCGCGACAACCAGCTGGAGCGTGAAACGACGCGCACGCAGGGCAAGGACGAGCTCGCCATCGCGACCTACAACGTGGAGAACCTCTCCCCGAAGGACCCGGCGTCGAAGTTCGCCCGCCTCTCCCAGGCGGTGATCACGAATCTCGCCTCGCCCGACATCATCGCCCTGGAGGAGGTCCAGGACGACAACGGCCCCACCAACGACACCGTCGTCTCGGCCGGCGCCACGCTGAAGAAGCTCACGGACGCGATCACGGCCGCCGGCGGCCCCTCGTACGCCTGGCGGCAGATCGACCCGGTCGACGACCAGGACGGCGGCCAGCCCGGCGGCAACATCCGGGTCGCCTTCCTCTACAACCCGGGGCGGGTCTCATTCACCGATGTCGCGGGCGGGGACGCCACGACCCCGGTACGCCCGGTGCGGGTCGACGGCCATGTCACGCTGTCCGCGAACCCGGGCCGTATCGACCCGGCCAACACGGCGTGGAACAACAGCCGCAAGCCGCTCGCCGCCGAGTTCTCCTTCGCCGGGAAGCCGGTCTTCGTCGTCGCCAATCACTTCAACAGCAAGGGCGGTGACCAGGGCCTCGACAGCCGCTTCCAGCCCCCGGCGCGCCCCTCCGAGACCCAGCGCGTGGCCCAGGCCACCGCGGTGAACAGCTGGGTGAAGTCCCTGCTGAAGCTCGATCCGCGCGCCAGGGTGGTCGTCGCGGGCGACCTCAACGACTTCGGCTTCTCCCCCGCGCTCGACGCCCTCACCGCCGACGGCGTCCTGACCGACCTGGTGGGCCGCCTGCCGCGGGCCCAGCAGTATGGCTACGTGTACAACGGCAACTCCCAGGTTCTCGACCACATCCTCACCAGTCGTGCCGTCCGCCACGCGGACTACGACATCGTCCACCTCAACGCGGAGTTCGCGGACCAGGCGAGCGACCACGACCCGCAGGTGCTGCGCATCCGCCCGTGACGTTCGTTCCGCCCGCCCGGTCGCACGCGCGGCCGGGCGGCCGGGCGGCCTTTGCAGTTTCCACGCTTTCGAGGCCATCGGCATCACCGGAACGGCCCAACGCCGCGACGCCCTCGGCCTCCCCGGCGGCCCGCCGACCGGGTGGCGGAGAACATGCGAACGGCCCGCGCGGCCCGGGAGAACTCCCCGGGCCGCGCGGGCCGTTCGCTGTGCGCGACCTCAGTCGTTGCTGTGCAGGATCTCGTTGAGGCCGCCCCAGGCCTGCTTGTACGGGCGGGCCTCGACCGCACCGGTCGTCGAGTTGCGGCGGAAGAGGATGTTGCTGGCGCCGGAGAGCTCGAGCGCCTTGACGACCTCGCCGTCCGGCAGGGTGACGCGGGTGCCCGCGGTCACGTACAGGCCTGCCTCGACCACGCACTCGTCGCCGAGCGCGATGCCGATACCGGACTCGGCGCCGAGCAGGCAGCGCTCGCCGATGGAGATGATCTGCTTGCCGCCGCCGGAGAGGGTGCCCATGGTGGAGGCGCCACCGCCGATGTCGGAGCCGTCACCGACGACGACGCCGGCGCTGATCCGGCCCTCGACCATGGAGGAGCCGAGCGTGCCGGCGTTGAAGTTGACGAAGCCCTCGTGCATGACCGTGGTGCCGGAGGCGAGGTGCGCACCGAGGCGGACCCGGTCGGCGTCACCGATGCGGACGCCGGACGGCACGACGTAGTCCGTCATCCGCGGGAACTTGTCGATGCTGGTCACATTGAGGTTCAGGCCCTCGGCACGGGCCGCGAGGCGGACCTTCTCGACCTGGTCGACCGGAACCGGTCCGAGGTTGGTCCAGGCGACGTTGGCGAGCAGCCCGAAAAGCCCGTCGAGGTTCTGGCCGTGCGGCTTGACCAGGCGGTGGCTGAGCAGGTGCAGCCGAAGGTAGGCGTCGTGCGCGTCGAGCGGCTTGTCCTCGAGCGAGGCGATGACCGTACGGACGGCCACGACCTCGACGCCGCGGCGCGGGTCCGGGCCAAGGGCCTTCGGAGCACTCTCGCCGAGCAGCTCGGCGGCGCGCTCGGCGGAAAGCCGCTCGGTCCCGGCGGGGCCCGGCTCGGCGACGAGCTCGGGGGCGGGGAACCAGGTGTCGAGGACGGTGCCGTCGGCGGCGAGGGTGGCGAGGCCGGCGGCGACGGCGCCGGTGGTGCGAGTAGCAGTCGTGTCGGTCATGTTCGAACGCTAACCGGCGGCGGGCCGCGGTGGCGAACCGGTCTCAGGGGTCAGACGCTCGACGATCACACATGCATACGGTGCGTGGTGACGGTGGGGTGCTCAGCCGATGACGCGGGCGAGCGCCGCGCGGACCGCGGCGCGGTCGAAGGGGCGGCCGGTGAGCAGCAGTTGCAGCAGCAGTCCGTCGATGATGGCGATCAGCGCCCGTGCGGTGGAGACGTCGCGCGTGTAGCGGCTCAGCAGCTCGACCATCGTGTCCAGCCACTCCGCGGCCACCGGCTGCAGCGCCTCCCGGCGCAGCGCCGCGAGGTACAGCTCGTACTCCAGCCGGATGCGGCTGCGGTCGCCCGTCATCATCTCTTCGAGCAGGCCGACGAGCCGGTCCGGCAGCGGTGCGTCGCGTTCGAGGTGGCGTCTCCAGATGTCGGTGGTCCGCGGTTCGGCGCAGACCTGGCGCAGGGCCGCGATCAGCAGGTCGTCGAGGGTCGCGAAGTGGTAGGTGGTGGAGCCGAGCGGGACGTGCGCCTCGGCGGCGACGGAGCGGTGGCTGAGGCCGCTGAGGCCGCGTTCTTCGACCACGCCGATGGCGGCGTCGATGATCCGCTGACGTCGTTCGGGGTCGTAGCGGCGGCCCATCAGTGGGCACCGCTGAGGTTCAGCACGGTGACCCCGGCGATCACCAGCGCGATGCCGATCAGCTTGGCCGCCGTGGCCGCCTCGCCCAGGAAGACCATGCCGATGGCGGCGATCGCGGCGGTGCCGGCCCCCGCCCAGATGGCGTACGCCGTGCCGACCGACATGGACTTCAGCGTCTGCGCGAGGGCCACGAAGGCGACCACATAACCGGCCACCGTGCCGACGGACGGCCAGAGCTTGCTGAAACCGTCGCTGTACTTCATCGCTGTCGTGCCCAGCACCTCGGCCACGATCGCGCAGGCCAGCGTCATCCACACCATGCGTACAAGCGTACACAGCGATGCGTACGCCCGTACACAAAAAACCTCGCTCAGGTGGTGAGCGAGGTCTTCGGCCTCAGTACGCAGAACTCGTTGCCCTCGGGATCGGCGAGGACCACCCAGGTCGCATCGTCCCGCTGCCCGACATCGGCCCGGCGCGCGCCGAGTGCCAGCAGCCGTTCGACCTCGGCCTCCTGGTCGTCCGGGCTGAGGTCCAGATGCAGCCGGTTCTTGACCGTCTTACGCTCCGGTACGGGCAGGAAGACGATGCCGGGCCAGACGTCCTCCCCCGCACCGATGACGACTTCCTCGGGGTCGTCGAAGAGCACGTTCCAGTCCAGCACCTCGCACCAGAAACGGGCGAGAGCCCGTACATCGTGGGCATCGACGGCGATCTGGTACAGCGAAACAGCCATACCCGTCAGTCTGCCCGGAATACGACACCGTCGCCCACCGGTGCGCCCATGAAGGGCGGTGGCGGGCGACGGTGCCGGAAAGGCCGTGCCGGTTCGTAATAAACAGCCGGCGCGAGGTCGGTCAGACGTTGAAGCCCAGCGCGCGCAGCTGCTCGCGGCCGTCGTCGGTGATCTTGTCCGGGCCCCACGGCGGCATCCAGACCCAGTTGATCCGCAGCTCGCTGACCAGGCCCTCGGTCGCGGACCTCGCCTGGTCCTCGATGACGTCAGTCAGCGGACAGGCCGCCGACGTCAGCGTCATGTCAACGGTGGCCACATTCGAGTCGTCGATGTGCAGACCGTAGACCAGGCCCAGATTCACGACGTCGATCCCGAGCTCAGGGTCGACAACGTCCATCAGGGCTTCCCTGACCTCCTCGACGGTGGCCGTCGTGGACTGTGCGTTCTCAGTCATGCCGTCTTCCTCGTGTCGCCCAGTGCCTGGGCCGTCGCGTCCTTCCAGGCCATCCAGCTCAGCAGAGCACACTTGACGCGCGCCGGGTACTTGGAGACACCGGCGAACGCCACCGCGTCCTCCAGCACCTCCTCCATCGCGTCGTCCGGCTCGATCTGGCCCTTGGACTGCATCAGATCCAGGAACATCTCCTGGATCTTCCGCGCCTCGGCCAGGTCCTTGCCGACCAGCAGCTCGTTGAGCACGGAAGCGCTGGCCTGGCTGATGGAACAGCCCTGGCTCTCGTACGACACGTCCTCGATCGTCGAGCCGGCCATCCGTACCCGGAGCGTGATCTCGTCTCCGCAGGTGGGGTTGACGTGGTGCACTTCAGCGTCGCCGTCGCGCAGCCCCCGGCCATGCGGGTGCTTGTAGTGGTCCAGGATCACGTCCTGGTACATCGAATCCAGCTTCACGAGTGAGTCCGCCTCAAGAGTCCGCCTCAGGTCCTAACCACCGCGTCCGGTTACCCGAAAAAGTTCCGGACGTGCTCCAGGCCTTCGATCAGGGCGTCGACCTCGGCCGGGGTGGTGTACAGATAGAACGACGCTCGCGTGGTCGCGGGAATTCCGTACCGCAGGCAGACCGGCCGGGCGCAGTGGTGGCCGACCCGGACCGCGATGCCGTGCTCGTCGAGCACCTGACCCACGTCGTGCGGGTGGATGTCACCGAGCACGAAGGAGATCGCCGCGCCGCGGTCCTCGGCCGTCGTCGGGCCGATGATCCGCAGGTCGGGCACCTCCTGGAGCCTGCGCACCGCGTACTCGGTGATCGCATGCTCATGGGCCTGGATGTTCTCCATGCCGATCGAGGTCAGGTAGTCCACGGCCGCGCCGAGACCCACGGCCTGCGCGATCGGGGGCGTGCCCGCCTCGAACTTGTGCGGCGCGGGCGCGTAGGTCGACGCGTGCATCGTGACGGTCTCGATCATCTCGCCACCGCCCAGGAACGGAGGCAGGTCCTCCAGGAGTTCCTGCCGTCCCCACAGCACGCCGATGCCGGTCGGGCCGCACATCTTGTGGCCGGTGAAGGCCACGAAGTCGGCCTGCAGCGCCTGGACGTCCACCACCATGTGCGGAGCGGCCTGCGAGGCGTCGATCAGCACCAGCGCGCCGACCTCCTGCGCCCGCCGCACGATCGCCTCGACCGGGTTGATCGTGCCCAGGATGTTGGAGACCAGCACAAACGAGACGATCTTCGTCTTCTCAGTGATGATCTGCTCGATGTTGGACAGATCGAGCCGGCCGTCGTCGGTGAGGCCGAACCACTTCAGCTTCGCGCCCGTGCGCTGCGCGAGCAGCTGCCACGGGACGATGTTGGAGTGGTGCTCCATCTCCGTGATGACGATCTCGGTGTCGCTGTCCACGCGGTAGGGCTCGTCGGCCCAGCCGAGCATGTTGGCGACCAGGTTGAGCGACTCGGAGGCGTTCTTGGTGAAGATCACCTCGTCGCGGCTCGGGGCGTTGATGAAGGCCGCGACCTTGTCGCGCGCACCCTCGTACAGCGCCGTGGCCTCCTCGGCGAGGACATGCACGCCCCGGTGCACATTGGCGTTGTGCTGCTCGTAGTACGTGCTCAGCGCGTCGAGCACCTGGCGCGGCTTCTGAGAGGTCGCCGCGTTGTCCAGGTACACGATCTTCTTTCCGTCGTGGACCAGCCGGTCCAGGACGGGAAAGTCCTTGCGGATCGCCTCTGTGTCGAGGAGGCCCGGCAGCTGTGTCACTCGGATGCGCCACCCTTCAGGTACGCGGCGTAGCCCTCTTCCTCCAGCTTGTCCGCCAGCTCCGGGCCGCCGGACTCGGCGATCCGGCCGTCGGCGAAGACGTGGACGTGGTCGGGCTTGATGTAGCGCAGAATGCGCGTGTAGTGGGTGATCAGCAAGGTGCCGACCTCCCCGGTCTCGCGGACCCGGTTCACGCCCTCGGAGACGATGCGCAGCGCGTCGACGTCCAGGCCGGAGTCGGTCTCGTCGAGGATCGCGATACTCGGCTTGAGCAGTTCGAGCTGCAGGATCTCGTGGCGCTTCTTCTCACCGCCGGAGAAGCCCTCGTTGACGTTGCGCTCGGCGAAGGAGGGGTCGATGTTGAGGCGCTCCATGGTCTCCTTGACCTCCTTCACCCATGTGCGCAGCTTGGGAGCCTCGCCGCGGATGGCGGTGGCGGAGGTGCGCAGGAAGTTGGACACGGAGACACCGGGGACCTCGACCGGGTACTGCATGGCGAGGAAGACGCCGGCCCGCGCGCGCTCATCGACGGACATCGCCAGGACGTCCTCGCCGTCGAGGGTGACGGTGCCCTTGGTGACCGTGTACTTCGGGTGGCCGGCGAGCGAGTACGCCAGGGTCGACTTGCCGGAGCCGTTGGGGCCCATGATCGCGTGCGTCTCGCCCTGCTTCACGGTCAGGTCGACACCGCGCAGGATCTCGCGGGGGCCGGACTCGGCCTCGACGGAGACGTGCAGGTCGTGGATCTCAAGCGTTGCCATGTGTGCCTCAGGACTCCTGGGTGACGGAGACGAGCACGTCGTCCCCTTCGATCTTTACGGGGTATACGGGGACAGGCCGCGTCGCGGGCAGGCCGGACGGCTTGCCGGTGCGCAGTTCAAAGCTGGAGCCGTGCAGCCAGCACTCGATCTGGCAGTCCTCGACCTCGCCCTCGGACAGCGAGACATTCGCGTGCGAACAGATGTCGTAAATCGCGAACACCTCGCCCTCGGTGCGGACAATGGAGATCGGCGTGCCGTCGAGCTCCACCCGCTTGGGGGTGTCCTCCTCCAGCTCGCTCAGTGCGCAGGCGCGTACGAAGGTGGCGTCGGCGGTCATGCGACGGACGCCTCCAGCTCGGCCTCGATCTTGGCGATCAGGCGCTCCTCGACATCCGGCAGGCCGATCTGCTGGATCAGCTCGGCGAAGAAGCCGCGCACGACCAGCCGGCGGGCCTCGTGCTCCGGGATGCCGCGGGCCATCAGGTAGAACAGCTGCTCGTCCTCGAAGCGGCCGGTGGCCGACGCGTGACCGGCGCCGACGATCTCACCGGTCTCGATCTCCAGGTTGGGGACCGAGTCGACGCGGGCGCCGTCGGTGAGCACCAGGTTGCGGTTCAGCTCGTAGGTGTCGGTGCCGGTGGCCACGGCGCGGATCAGCACGTCACCGATCCAGACCGCGTGCGCGTCCTGGCCCTGCAGCGCGCCCTTGTAGGCGACGTTGCTGCGGCAGTGCGGCGTGTCGTGGTCGATGAACAGCCGGTGCTCCTGGTGCTGCCCGTTGTCGGTGAAGTACAGGCCGTACAGCTCGGCCTCACCGCCCGGGCCGCCGTAGATGACGCGCGGGTGCAGGCGCACCAGGTCGCCGCCGAAGGTAACGACCACGGACTTGAAGGTGGCGTCCCGGCCGACGAGCGCGGTGTGCTGCGCCACGTGGACGGCGGTGTCGTCCCAGTCCTGGACCGAGACGACGGTCAGCTTGGCGCCGTCGCCGATGACGTACTCGACGTTAGCGGCGAGCGTCGCGTCACCGGTGTGGTCGACGACCACGACGGCCTCGGCGAAGGCACCGACCTCGACCAGCAGATGGCCGTAGGCCACCCCGCCCTCGCCGTGAACGGCGACCCGCACCGGCTCGCTGAGCACCGTGTCCTTGGCGATGGAGACGACCGACGCCTTCTCGAAGGAGCTGTACGCCTGGGCCGCGACACGGTCCGCCGGCTTGCCGGCCTTGCCGAGGCGGGGGTCGCCGCGGTCGACGGTCTCGACGGTGACGCCCTCGGGCGCGGTCACCTCGACCCGCAGGCCGCCGGTGGCCTCGGCGGTGCCGTCGTGGAGCCCACGGAGGCGCTCCAGCGGGGTGAACCGCCAATCCTCCTCGCGGCCGTGCGGCACGGGGAAGTCCGCCACGTTGTACGAGGCGGGCGCGCTGACGCGCGCATCGGTGGGCTGGCCCACCTGGATGGCACCGTCCGTGGTGCTTCCGGCCGGAATCGTCTCAGCCATGGCTGTCGTACTGCTCGCTTTCTCCATCATTGAGTTCGCTCGCCTCCGGGCGCTCGGGCCCTGCCCTGGGGGAGTGCCCCCCCTGCCGACGTTCCTCGACGGAGGTGCGCCCTTCGGCTCGCTCACGGGGCCTGGTGGGGGGTGGTCCGGCCTCAGCCGACCGCGCCCTCCATCTGCAGCTCGATCAGCCGGTTGAGCTCCAGCGCGTACTCCATCGGCAGCTCGCGAGCGATCGGCTCGACGAAGCCGCGCACGATCATCGCCATCGCCTCCTGCTCGCTGAGGCCGCGGCTCATCAGGTAGAAGAGCTGGTCCTCGCTGACCTTGGACACGGTCGCCTCGTGGCCCATGGACACGTCGTCCTCGCGGACGTCCACGTACGGGTAGGTGTCCGAGCGGGAGATGGTGTCGACCAGCAGGGCGTCACACAGCACGTTGGACTTGGCGCCCTCGGCACCCTCGCCGATCTCGATCAGACCGCGGTAGGAGGTCCGGCCGCCGCCTCGCGCCACCGACTTGGAGACGATGTTGGAGGAGGTGTTCGGGGCCATGTGGACCATCTTGGCGCCGGCGTCCTGGTGCTGCCCCTCGCCCGCGAAGGCGATGGACAAGGTCTCGCCCTTGGCGTGCTCGCCCATCAGGTAGACGGCCGGGTACTTCATCGTGACCTTGGAGCCGATGTTGCCGTCGACCCACTCCATGGTCGCGCCCTCGTATGCCACGGCGCGCTTGGTGACCAGGTTGTAGACGTTGTTCGACCAGTTCTGGATGGTCGTGTAACGGCAGCGGGCGCCCTTCTTCACGATGATCTCGACGACCGCGGAGTGCAGCGAGTCCGACTTGTAGATCGGCGCGGTGCAGCCCTCGACGTAGTGGACGTAGGCGTCCTCGTCGACGACGATCAGCGTCCGCTCGAACTGGCCCATGTTCTCGGTGTTGATCCGGAAGTAGGCCTGGAGCGGAATCTCCACGTGCACGCCCTTCGGCACGTAGATGAACGATCCGCCGGACCACACAGCGGTGTTCAGAGAGGCGAACTTGTTGTCACCGGCGGGGATGACGGTGCCGAAGTACTCCTTGAAGAGCTCCGGGTGCTCCCGCAGGCCGGTGTCGGTGTCCAGGAAGATGACACCCTGCTCCTCGAGGTCCTCACGGATCTTGTGGTAGACGACCTCGGACTCGTACTGCGCCGCGACACCGGCGACGAGGCGCTGCTTCTCGGCCTCGGGGATGCCCAGCTTGTCGTACGTGTTCTTGATGTCCTCCGGCAGCTCCTCCCAGGAAGCGGCCTGCTTCTCGGTGGAGCGGACGAAGTACTTGATGTTGTCGAAGTCGATTCCCGACAGGTCCGAGCCCCAGGTCGGCATGGGCTTCTTGTCGAACAGACGCAGGCCCTTGAGACGCAGCTTCAGCATCCACTCCGGCTCGCCCTTCTTGGCCGAGATGTCGCGGACGACAGCCTCGGACAGGCCGCGCTTGGCGGCGGCACCGGCGACATCGGAGTCGGCCCAGCCGTATTCGTAGTTGCCCAGGCCCTCGAGCTCGGGGTGAGCAGTCTCCGTGGGGAGAGTCATGCGGGGTTCCTCCCGGCCGTGCTTGCAGATGCTGTGGTGGTCTTGGTCTTCAACTGGTTCTTCGGGATGAACGTGGTGCACACCCCGTCGCCATGGGCGATGGTGGCCAGTCGTTGCACATGCGTCCCGAGCAGCTGGGCGAAGACCTCGGTCTCCGCTTCGCACAGCTGCGGGAACTGCTCGGCGGCGTGGGCGACCGGGCAGTGGTGCTGACAGAGCTGTTCGCCGACCGGTGCGCTGCGCGCCGTAGCAGCGTACCCGTCCTTCGACAACGCCTTGGCGAGCGCTTCGGTGCGCTCCTCGGGGGCGGCGCTCTCGACGGCCTCGCGGTAGCTGACGCCCTGCGCAGCCAGGCGGGCGCGGGCGAAGGCCGCGACCGCGGCGTCGCCCTTTTCACCTCCACCCGCGGCCTGCGCGATCCAGCGCAGAGCATCGACGGCCAGCTGGTCGTAAGCCTGGTCGAAGGCGTCGCGCCCGTAGTCGGTAAGGGCGAACACCTTGGCTGGGCGGCCACGCCCGCGCGAGCCGTACACCCGCTGCTCGCGGGCTTCCACGACACCCTCGGTGACAAGCGCGTCGAGGTGGCGGCGGACGGCGGCCTGGGTGAGCTCCAGCCGCATGGCGAGCTCGGCAGCCGTGGACGGACCGTGGTCGAGGATCGAGCGGGCCACGCGGTTACGGGTGCTGCGCTGGCCGTCGTCCCCGAAGGACGTGGTGTGTGCGGGCACGGACGACTGGGCGGTCGTGCCGACCGCCGCTGCTGCCCGAGTCTCGCTCACGTATTTCACAACGCCATTGTTGCGTAAATCAGGCGGGGCGTACAACCCGGGCTGCGAGCCAGATCACGTGGGCTCGGTCACTAAGGGTTACCTAATCGCCTTGGGCCGGCGGGGACGGCTCTGGCCGCCGCCGCGGCCGTGCCGACGCCTTCGGCGCCGTGGTTTCCCGCCCGCCGCCCCCTTCCATAGGGCGGGCGGAAAATTCCCGGCGCGGAGCCCCGGGAGGCCGCGGAGACGCCCGCCGCGCGCGGCCTCGCCCCGAGGCCGGCGGCGCTGCGCCGCTTCCAGCCCGCGGGCAGCGGGGGTCTCGGACGCACCCGCGGCCCGGGCGTTCGGCCGGATCGGGACCGCCGCCCGCGAGGGCTCGGCCGCGTGGCCGGATTGGGACCGTCGGACGTCGGACCGCGGGCCCCTGGAAGCCGGAGCCACCTGGGCTGTTCGTACACTTCGGGGCATGCGCAGTGCCTTCCCGGGGGGCGCCCCTCGGACCCCCGGCCGAGAGCCCGTCGTACAGATCCAGGGCCTGGTCAAGCGGTACGGCCCGAAGACCGCGGTCGACGGCCTCGACCTCTCGGTCCGGGCCGGCACGATCACCGCGATTCTCGGCCCCAACGGCGCCGGAAAGACCACGACCGTCGAAACCTGCGAGGGCTACCGGCGCCCGGACAGCGGCACGGTCCGCGTCCTCGGCCTCGACCCGATAGCCGACGCGGGGGCCCTGCGCCCCCGGATCGGGGTGATGCTCCAGTCCGGCGGGGTCTACCCCGGCGCCCGGGCGGAGGAGATGCTGCGGCACACGGCGAAGCTGCACGCCCACCCCGTCGACGTGGACCTGCTCATCGACCGCCTCGGGCTGGGCAGCTGCGGGCGTACGTCCTACCGGCGGCTCTCCGGCGGCCAGCAGCAGCGGCTCGCTCTCGCCATGGCCGTCGTCGGACGGCCCGAACTGGTCTTCCTCGACGAGCCGACCGCCGGGCTCGACCCGCAGGCCCGCCGCGCCACCTGGGAGCTGGTACGGGACCTGCGCGCGGACGGCGTGAGCGTGGTCGTCACCACGCACTACATGGATGAGGCCGAGCAGCTCGCCGACGACGTCGCGATCATCGACGGCGGCAAGGTCATCGCCCAGGGCAGCCCGGAGGAGCTGTGCCGCGGCAGCGCCGAGAACACCCTGCGCTTCACCGGGCGGCCGGGGCTCGACCTCGCCGGGCTGCTCAAGGCGCTGCCGTCCGACTCCGCGGCCGCCGAGCTGACCCCGGGCGCGTACCGCGTCACCGGCACGGTCGACCCGCAACTGCTGGCCACCGTGACCGCATGGTGCGCGCAGAACGGCGTCATGCCGGACCGGATCTCGGTCGAACGGCACACCCTGGAGGACGTGTTCCTCGAGCTGACCGGCAAGGAGCTGCGCGCATGACCGCCACCGCCACCGCCCGCGGCACGTTCTCGCCCGAGCCGGGAGCGGCGCCGCTGCACCGGATGATCCTGGCGCAGGCCGCGCTGGAGACGCGGATGCTCCTGCGGCACGGCGAGCAGCTGCTGCTGACCGTCGTCATCCCGACGCTGCTGCTGGTGCTGTTCAGCACGGTCGATGTGGTCGACACCGGGAGCGGCAGGGCCGTGGACTTCCTGACGCCCGGGATCCTGGCGCTGGCCGTGATGTCCACCGCCTTCACCGGCCAGGCCATCGCGACGGGATTCGAGCGGCGGTACGGCGTACTGAAGCGGCTGGGTGCCTCGCCGCTGCCGCGCTGGGGGCTGATGACCGCCAAGACGGTATCCGTGCTGGTCACCGAGGTACTGCAGGTCGTGCTGCTGACCGTGGTCGCCTTCGCGCTCGGCTGGTCCCCGCACGGCGACCCGCTGTCAGTGGTCCTGCTGCTGATCGTGGGTACGGCCGCGTTCTCGGGGCTGGGCCTGCTGATGGCCGGGACACTCAAGGCCGAGGCGACCCTCGCCGCGGCCAACCTGGTCTTCCTGTTGCTGCTCGTCGGTGGCGGCGTGATCGTGCCGCTGGAGAAGTTCCCCGGCGCCGCGCAGGCCGTGCTGCAACTGCTGCCGATCTCGGCGCTGTCGGATGGGTTGCGGGAGATGCTCGCGCACGGTGCGGGGGTGCCGTGGGCGGATCTCGGCATTCTGGCCGCCTGGGCGGTCATGGGCCTCGGCGCAGCGGCCCGCTTCTTCCGCTGGGAGTAACGCCCCGAGTGACGCCCCGGGTAACGCCCCTCCCGGCGCGGAGCCTGGAGGCGTCTGTGCGGGGGGCTCGTGAAAGCGTGCACAAGGAGCCGCCTAACATGAGCGGGTGCCCAAGTTGCTGCAAGCCGCGCGAAACCCCCTCGCCTTCATCGCCGAGCGCTGGACCCCGTCCCCCCGGACCGTCCGGCGCGCGGCCCTCGCCGCGCTCGCGATGAGCGTGGTCATCATCGTCACCGGCGGCGCCGTACGGCTGACCAGTTCCGGTCTCGGCTGCCCCACCTGGCCGTCCTGCACCGAGGAGAGCCTCACCGCCACCCGCGAGATGGGCGTGCACGGCGCGATCGAGTTCGGCAACCGCATGCTGACGTACGTGCTGTGCGCGGCCGTCGGCTGGGCGATCGTCGCGGCCCGCTCCGCGAAGCCCGTACGGCGCGGCCTGACCCGGCTCGGCTGGGCGCAGTTCTGGGTGGTCATGGGCAACGCCGTGATCGGCGGCATCACCGTCCTCACCGGTCTGAACCCCTATACCGTCGCCGGCCACTTCCTGCTCTCCATCGCCCTGCTCACCGTGGCCCTGGTGACCTGGGAGCGCGCCGGTGAGGGTGACGGCGAGCCGCGCCCGCGCGTCGGCCGGGCGGTCAGGCAGCTGGCGTGGGTCCTCCTCGTCGCCTCCGGTGCGCTCGTCGCCGTCGGCACGCTGGTCACCGGCGCCGGCCCGCACGCGGGCGACTCCAGCAAGGTGCCCCGTGTCCCCGTCGACTGGGCGTCGATCGCCCAACTGCACGCGGATCTCGCCTGGGTCGTGGTGGGCCTCTGCATCGCCGTGTGGTTCGTGCTGCGCGCCGTTGACGCCCCCGAGGGGCCGCGGGCCCGCTCCCGCGATCTGCTGCTCGTCCTGCTCGCACAGGGCGTGATCGGTTACGTCCAGTACTTCACCGAGCTGCCCGAGATCCTGGTCGGTCTGCACATGCTCGGCTCGGCCCTGGTGTGGATCGCGGTGCTCCGCGTGCTGCTGTCGCTGCGCGAGCGCCCGGTCGAGGGGCCGGCTGCCGTGCGGGGCCCGGTCCAGGAGGCCGGTTCATCCGTGTCCGCCGCCGTCTGAGCGGTCGGCCAGCTCCGCCAGCCCGTACACCCGGCGCGCGTTGCCGGCCGCGATCAGCCCGGCGACCCGCTCGGCGTCCGCGGGCGACCACACGTCCTCGGCCACCCAGTCGCTGAGCAGCCGGCCCAGCGCCTCCTGGAACACTCGCGCCCCGACCACATGCAGCTCCGGAAGTCCGTGCCCGCCGGTGGAGAACAGCAGCTTCCCGAACGGCGCCAGCTCCAGCGCTTCCGCGAGGACCGTACGCGCCCGCGGCCCAGTGCGGGCGAGCGCGGGTCCGAGGCCCACGTAGACATGCGGGAACGCATGCGCGAGGTAGGCGGCCTGCCGGTGATACGGATAGCCGTGGAGCAGGACCAGGTCGGTGCCGAGCCCGGCGGTGGCCCGTACGAAGTCGGTCAGCAGCAGCGGATCCGCACGGTCGATGCGCAGCGCGGGGTCGCCCACGCCCGCGTGCAGCTGAAGCGGCAACCCGGTCGCGACCGCCGTCCACAGCAGGTGCCGCAGGAGGACGGGGTCGGTGAGACTGCCGCCGACGTCGCGGCCGGAGAGCCAGCGCCCGGCTGAGCGGCGCACCTCGCCCGGGTCGGGCGGCTCGGGCGCGAGGGCGAGGCCGTGGTCGCTGCCCGCGACCGAGGTGAAGCCGACGGCCGACCGGGAGGCGGTGTGCACGGCCTCCGCGAGGTTGGCGATGAAGCCGTCGACGGTCCCGGAGGTGTCGGCGACATGCTCGGCGAGGAGCTCCAGGCGGACGATCTCATGTGCGGTGGCGTCCGCCGTGGCGGCCAGTTCAGCAGGGTCGGTGAGGTCTCCACGCAGCCCGGTGTCGACGAGATAGGTGCCGATGCCGGCCGCCCGCAGCAGCCGCCGTCCCGCCTCCAGGACGCCCAGTTCGCGACGGCGCGCGAGATAGCGGGCGGGCGGGCAGTGCGGCTCCAGGCCGAGCAGCGGCGGGCACCACCGGCGTACGGCGAACCCGGTCTGGGTGTCGAAGAAGGTCGTGCCGGCGGCGGCGGGCGCGCTGGACTGGGTGAGGCATGCCTCGAAGGTGCCCAGGCCCAGCTCCGTGCGGAGCACACCGTTGCAGTGCTGGTCCACCAGTGGCGGCAGTTCGATCACAGCGCCCGCGCCTCCCCGTAGGTACCGGTCTTCCGGTCTACGGGTCTAACGGCGCGGACGCCCCTCAGGTGTTGCTGGGACCGCCGAGCTGGAGGCCGGCCATGCGCTCCCACTCGTAACGGCCGGTGCGGACCTTGGCCGCCATCTCGCCGTCGAAGGACTCATGGAGGGTGATCCCGGCGCGCTCGGCAGCGAGCTGCGCGATCTCGTGGGTCGGCGCCACCAGGTCGCCCCAGCCGCCGTCCTCACCGACGAGCACGATGCGGGTGCCCATCTGGCCGATGTAGGCGAGCTGGCCCTCGGCGCTGCCGCCGTGGCTCTTGGCGAAGCTCTTGATCTGCTTCGCCAGCCGGTTCACCCGGCGCTCGGCGCGGGCGTCCAGTGCCGTGTCCTCGGCCTGCTTGGTGTCTGCCATGAACACGATGCTACCTACGGGTAGATCATGTGGCGACGGGCAGAGCGAGTGGCCTCCGCCACGCCCTGAGGGCCCTGG
>NZ_JBUEGC010000022.1:0-103791 GCF_054963655.1 Streptomyces sp. HSS9-12
ACGCGATGCCAGCGGCGTTGTCGTGCACGGACGCGGCGAGCACCACCACCGCGATCACCAGGCCCAGGACATCAACAGCCAGGCCGCGCTTGCGGCCCGGTACTTTTTTTGCCGCATCACGCCCCGTCGACTGAGCGGGCACCCCGGCCGACGCGTGCACGCTCTGGGTGTCGAGCACCACCAGGCTCGGGTCCGCCTTGCGCCGCGCCTTCTCCCGCACCTGCCAGCGCAGCAGGTCGTGGATGGTCTGGTCGGTGCCGTCATCACGCCACTTGGTGAAGTAGTACATCACCGCGCCGCGCGGCGGCAGGTCGTGCGGAAGCAGATCCCACTGGCAGCCGGTGCGGCCCTGGTAGAGGAGCGCGTTGACGATCTCCCGCATCTCGTACCGGCCCTGGTGGCCGCTGACCGAGCGGTGTGCGGCCTTCCACGCGGCGATCACCGGCTCGATCAGCGCCCACTGCGCGTCGGACAGGTCGGTCTTGTAGGGCTTGCGCTCGCTCACGGTGTTCAGCCCAGCACGCCCCAGCCCGCCGACCGGCTGTGATGCCGCAGTCCCACACGTTCAGGTGACGGCAAATCGCCAATCAACTCGCATACCGCCCTCTCAGATGCGTCTGCGGCGAACCGTCACCGCAAGGCCGGGGTCGACACGGCCCGCTCGCGGCCCTTCCAATAGGGCTCCCGCAGCCGCCGCTTGCAGAGCTTGCCGTTCGGGTCGCGGGGCATCACGCCGATGAAGTCCACCGACTTGGGGCGTTTGTAGCCAGCGACCTGGCCAGCGCAGTGGGCGAGGATGGCATCGGCCAGCTCCTCCCCCGGCTCGTATCCGTCGGCGGGCTCGACGACGGCCTTGCTCGCTGATGGGTCAGGGCTTGCCGACCGTGCCCGGCTTCTTGAGCCAGTCCTCGGCGGTGGCGAAGGCACCGCCGCCCTCGCTGGCGGCGTAGTACTCCTCCACACAGTGGCCCCACCAGTCGATCATCGCGCGCTTGACGTGGTCGGGGCAGGGAGCCGCTCCGTGGATGGCGTGGCGCATCGAGGAGACGTCGTAGGCGTCGCCTATGTCGTCGGTGTGCTGCTGCATTCAGTCGAGATCGCGGGCAAGCTCGCGCGGCGCTCCGTAGCGGACCGCGCCAAGTACCCCGAACCCGCCCGCGCGGGTGATCGCGGCGGTGACGGACGGGAACGGCGTGAAGCCGAAGATGGGGTACTCGATGCCCAGACTCTTGCGCGGCTCCGTCTCCATGGGGCGGCAGGATGCCGCAGCGGGCCGTGCGAGGGAATGTGCGCCTGAGCAGCCTTGGTGAGCTTCGCATCAACGGTCAGCGGTGCGCATCCGGCCTTACGATGCTCGCCGTTGACCAGGGCCACGACACGTCACGATTCCATCGAGGAAGGCGCTCAGTGGCCCAGCGCCGCCATCGCCGCATTGTGGCCGGGGATGCCGCTCACCCCGCCGCCTCGGACCGCACCCGCCCCGCACAGCAGCACATTGGCGTAATCCGTCTCCACGCCCCAACGGCCGGTGGACTCGTCCGCGTACGGGAAGGCGAGATCCCGGTGGAAGATGTTCCCGCCCGGCAGGCCCAGGTCGCGCTCCAGATCCAGCGGGGTCTTCGCCTCGATGCACGGCCGGCCCTCGGCGTCGGTCGCCAGGCAGTCGGCGATCGGCTCGTCCAGGCACGCGTCCAGCTGCGCCAGGGTGGACCTCAGCAGCTCCTCCCGGACGGCGTCATTGTCCTGCTCGAACAGCCGCGCCGGGGCATGGAGTCCGAAGAGGGTCAGCGTCTGGAACCCCTGGGCGATCAGATCCGGGCCGAGGATCGACGGGTCGGTCAGCGAGTGGCAGTAGATCTCGGACGGCGGGGCGCTCGGCAGCTTGCCCGCCGCCGCCTGCTGGTAGGCCTCCGCCAGTTGCCCGTATCCCTCGGCGATGTGGAACGTCCCGGAGAACGCCTCACGCGGGTCGACGTCGCCGTCCCGCAGCCGGGGCAGCCGCCGCAGCAGCATGTTCACCTTCAGCTGGGCGCCCTCGGGCTTCGGCGGCGGCGCCTGGCCGAGCAGTCCGGCCAGTGTCTGCGGCGCGGCGCCCACCAGGACCTTCTCGGCGGCCACCGTCCCCTCCCGCTCGGCGCTGCGGTACGTCACCTCCGCGGTCTTGCCGTCCGCGGCGATGGCCGTCACCTCGTGGCCGGTAACGATCTCGGCGCCCGCGGCACGGGCAGCGTCGGCCAGGGCGTCCGTGAACGCGCCCATGCCGCCGACGGGTACGTTCCAGTCGCCGGTGCCCCCGCCGATCACGTGGTAGAGGAAGCACCGGTTCTGGCGCAGCGACGCGTCGTGGGCATCGGCGAAGGTGCCGATCAGGGCATCGGTGAGGACGACACCGCGCACCAGGTCGTCCTGGAACGCTTCCTCCACCGCGATGCCGAGCGGCTGCTCGAACAGAGCCTGCCACGCGGCCTCGTCGGCCACCTGCCGACGCAGCTCCTCGCGCGTCGGCAGCGGCTCGGTCAGCGTGGGGAAGACCCGCTCGGCGACGCGCTCGGTCATGCCGTAGAAGCCCTGCCAGGCTTCGAACTCCCGGTCCGATCCGGTCAGGCGGACGAACGACTCCCGCGTACGCGCCGTCCCCGCGGTGTCCACCAGCAGGCCGGTGGCGCGCCCGCCGCGTACGGCCGGGGTGTAGGAGGAGACGGTCCGCGGGCCCACGGCGAAGCGCAGCCCCAGATCCTGGACGATCTTCTGCGGCAGCAGGCTCACGAGATACGAGTAGCGCGAGAGGCGGGCGTCGACCCCGGCGAAGGGACGGGTGGAGATCGCCGCACCGCCCGTGTGGTCCAGCTTCTCCAGGACGAGCACGCTGCGGCCGGCGCGGGCCAGGTAGGCGGCTGCGACCAGGCCGTTGTGGCCGCCGCCGACGATCACTGCGTCGTACGAGTCATGAGCGGGCATGGGCTCTTGGTAACACGTGGTGATCGCTTCCGGCCAGAGTTCGCCAGGAAGTTTTATTGAATCGACGGTCAGTAGACCCAAAGTCTTCGGAGGGTGGGCCCGGTCCAGGCGCGGCTGAGTGTGCTGACGTGATCGTGCGGGGGTATGGGAACCGGCCGGTTGCCGATCGCCTTGCAGCCGGCGGTCATGCCCTCGGCCCAGGGCGGTGGGCCGGACCCCTGGGGCCCGGCGGACCAAGGCTCCGCCCGCGTCCAGGACGGCAGGGTCCCCGCCGCGCGCGGCCATGACAGGCGAGCGTCCGCCAGCCGCCCGCCCACCTCGGCGGCGTCGTCGGGCCGGTCGTCGGGGTCCTTGGCGAGCAGGTCGAGAATGATCCGCTCGAAGAACTCGGGGAGTTCGGGGCGCTGCCGGCGCGGCGGCTCCGGAGGGGTGTCGCGGTGGGCTATGAGGATGCCCCAGGTGTCCTCGATGGCGAAGGGCGGGGCGCCGGTGGCTATCTCGTACAGCACACAGCCGAGCGAGTACAGGTCGCTGCGGTGGTCGACCGAGCCGTCGCCGATCTGCTCGGGCGACATGTAGTGCGGGGTGCCCATGGCCACCCCGCCGCCGGTCAGGCGGGCGGTGAAGCCGATGTCGCGGATGAGCCGGGCGATACCGAAGTCGCAGAGCTTCACGCTGCCGTCGGTGAGCCGCACGATGTTGGCGGGCTTGAGGTCGCGGTGCACGATGCCCTGCCGGTGGGTGTAGGCCAGGGCCGCGGCGACCTGCTCGGCGATGTCCAGCAGCTCCGGTACGGCCAGGGGCCGCCGCCCGTTGTCCTCGAGCAGCCGGCTGAGATCGCGCCCGTCCAGCAGTTCCATGACCAGATAGAGCACCCCGTTGTCCTCGCCGAAGTCATGAACGACGGTGACCCCGCGGTGCTGCAGCGCGGCGGCCACCCGGGCCTCGCGGCGGAAGCGCTCCCGCAGCACATCGGCGAAGTTCGGGTCGCGGTGCCGGCCCATGGGGTTGAGGCACTTGACCGCGACACGCCGGTCCAGCGACTCGTCGAGGGCCTGCCACACCTCGCCCATTCCGCCGCGCCCGATCACATCGAGCAGTCGGTACCGGCCTGATATCAGCCTCGATTCCGCCATCGCGTACCGCCGCCCCCGTCGATTCCCTGCGCCCTCCCCGGCTCGTCCAGTATGGCGGCCGGTGCGCTGAGCTTGTAGGGCGACGGTCGGGTGTAGGGGCCGAGGCGCGCGACGGCCCTGCGGATGTGGCCGGGCGGCAGCTTCCAGCGCAGCTCTGGCGGTACGGCCCGCAGGATGCTTCCGGTGACCCGCAGCCGTGTGGTCACGGTCTGCGGGGAGGGCGCGGGGCGTCCGTACAGCTGGTGGGCGTACGGCGGCAGGGCGGCGTACGCGAGGTCCGCGATGCGCCGCCACAGCAGTTCTCGCGCCGGGATCAGCACGGCGTGAATCGGCGGGCGGCGCAGGAAGGCGTCGATGTCGTACGCCTCGCGGGTGGCGGACAGTTCGGGCCGGACCGTCTCGAAGTAGGCGGCGAGCTGTGCTGTGCTGGCGGGGACGGTGTCCGGGTCGAGCCCGACCAGGCGGGCCGAGGTGCGGTGCTCGTCGATGTAGGTGTCGGCCTGCCGGTCGCTGAGGGGGAAGCCGGAGCGGCGCAGCACATGGAGGTAGGAGTCGACTTCGGCGCAGTGCACCCACAGCAGCAGGCCGGGGTCGTCGATGCGGTAGACCTCCCCTGTGGCGGGATCGGTGGCCGTGAGTCTGCGGTGGATGTTCCGCACCCGGACGCCCGCCCGCTCGGCGGCCTCGGAGGTGCCGTAGGTGATGGTGCCGACGAAGTTCGCGGTGCGCAGCAGCCGCCCCCAGGCGTCCGTACGGAAGTCCGAGTTCTGCGCGACGGCGCGGACGGCGCGCGGGTGCAGTGCCTGGAGATACAGGGCGCGTACCCCCGCTATCCACATCATGGGGTCCGCGTGCATCTGCCAGGTGACCGAACGGGGCCCGAACAGGCCGGGGTCCCGCGGATCGGCGTCGCGCATGATCACACCTCCCGTGGTGGGATGGAGTCAGATTAGCCATGCGCCTTCCTGGACGCTGAACGCGCCTGCCAACGGCGCACCCGTGGCATTCCCAGCCCGATCCAGGAGATGATCTCCCGCTGGATCTCGTTGTCGCCACCGCCGAAGGTGAAGATCACGGCGCTGCGGTAGCCGCGCTCGAGTTCGCCGTGCAGGACGGCGCCGGCCGAGCCCTCCTTCAGGGGGCCCGCCGCACCGACGACCTCGGTCAGCCAGGCGTACGCGTCGCGCCGGGCCTCGCTGCCGTAGACCTTGACGGCCGAGGCGTCCTGCGGGGTGAGGGGTGCCGTGGGCGGCGAGGGTGAGGCGCTGCCGACGGGCCCTGTCGTACGGTCGCTCGCTCCTGACTCCCCTCTCCTCAGCCCTTTCGGCAGGGGCGCGTCCTTCGGCTCGCGCCCACCGACGACGACCGACACAGTAGAACGTGTTTCATTCTTTGGGGATGGCGACAACAGTCCCGGTATTCGCGCAACCTACTTGGGGCGCTTGCCCGGGGGCTGGCGGTTCAGCGCGTGGCGCGGAGGGCTGGTCAAGGTGATCTGGCGGACCAACTGGTGGAAGGAGACCAGACAGGTGATCGGCGGGATCCCCGCGACCGCCACCCCGGGCAAGGTCTTGGGGGCCTGAGCGACACACAGCACGACCGCGACGGCGGAGAAGAACACCACCACGACCCAGGAGTGCGTGGCATGCCGCCGGTGCAGCGCCGCTCGCAGGATGGACAGGGAGGCGACCAACCACGGCCCGTGGATCAGCAGCGGCCAGCATCCCGCGATATTCGGCGAGTGGCCCGGGGAGGCGAGGCTGCGCAGCGGGTCGTAGGCGATCAGCCCGCCGAGCACGCTCAGCATGGCGACGATGACGGCGGTCAGGGCCGCGATGACGAGGCTGAGCAGCCACACCCACGGTACGGATTCGGCCGGGTGAAGCCAGACGCGGCGGCGCCTGCGGCGTCTGCGGGGTTCGCCCGGCGGCCGGTGCGCGGCGGAGGCGTCCGCGACCGGAGCCGCCCAGGCCTGGTCGTCGGCCGAGGTCTCCAGCAGCCGGGCCAGGTCCTCGTCGTACTGCCAGCTCCCGTCCTGGTACGCCGCCAGATGAGCCGAGGAGGCCGAAGAGAACGCGTCAGGCTCCGGTACGACGGCTGCGTCGGGCACCATACCGGTCTCGGGCCAGTATCCAGTCGGCGTCGGGATACCGGATCCGTTCTGCGGCGGGAGGAAGCCGTGCGGGTCATACATGCGGAATTCGAACCGTCCTGCTCCAGCGTCGGATGTAATCGGCCTCGATCTCGTCCAGCTCGCGCAGGAAGTCATCCAGCACCCCGGTCCGGCTCTCGCGCCACATCCGGTCGCCATCGCCGACGCTGTCGCTACCGACGTGGCCGCCAGGGCGCTCGCCCCCAAGGAGCTCTTCCGCGGAACACTCTTGACCCGCGGACGAGTGCATGGGAGAGGCGTGTTGGGCGCCGGAACCAGACGGCCCGGACTCACAGAAGTACGGAACTCTTGCTGTCACACCGACACCAACGACACCCGATTGGCCGCGATGTGCGGCATCCGGGTGAAAAGACAGTCCGGCAGCCGCAGACGGTGAACTCCCCACGTTCGAGGGGCGTTTGACGCATTCGAACTATGGATGGACCGGCCCGATGATGATCGGTGCGCAGCGCGCGTGTCACCGAGCCGACGGTCCGCGTCACATACCGCGCGAGGCCGGTGGCAGCCGTGCAGCCGGACGCCGGCACCGACGGCTCGGCGACCCTGGGATGACCAGCGCCTGGCTCGACTGATGCGGCCTCCTCCGTTCGAGTGCTCGACAGATCTCGATCGGACTTGTGGGCTCAGGAGGCTGCCTGCCACGCAGGAGGGCCGTACGCTGGAACGCCCGAGCCGTCAGCAACGTCAGCGGACACCACGGTAACTGCCGACCTCGTACGGAGAGTCCCCATGAAGATGCTGATCAACGTGCCGGAGACCGTGGTCGCGGACGCGCTGCGCGGAATCGCCGCAGCCCACCCGGAGTTGGCGGTCGACGTCGAACACCGCGTGATCGTACGGCGGGACGCACCTGTGGCCGACAAGGTCGCGCTCATCTCGGGCGGCGGATCGGGACACGAGCCGCTGCACAGCGGGTTCGTCGGCCCGGGCATGCTGGACGCGGCCTGTCCCGGTGAGGTCTTCACCTCTCCCGTCCCGGACCAGATGGTGCGTGCCGCGGCCGCGGTGGACAGCGGCAAGGGCGTGCTGTTCATCGTGAAGAACTACACCGGCGACGTCCTCAACTTCACCATGGCCGCCGAGCTCGCCGAGGACGAGGGCGTCCAGGTCGCCAGCGTGCTCGTCAACGACGACGTGGCGGTGACCGACAGCCTCTACACCGCCGGGCGGCGCGGCACCGGAGCCACCCTGTTCGTGGAGAAGATCGCGGGCGCGGCGGCCGAGGAGGGCGCTCCGCTGGAGCGGGTCGAGGCCATCGCCCGGAAGGTCAACGCGTCCTCGCGAAGCTTCGGGGTCGCGCTGAGCGCCTGCACCACTCCGGCCAAGGGCGGCCCCACCTTCGATCTGCCGCCCGGCGAGCTGGAACTGGGCATCGGCATCCACGGCGAGCCGGGCCGGGAGCGGCGCGCGATGATGACCTCCGGCGAGATCGCGGACTTCGCGGTCGACGCCGTACTGGATGACATGCGGCCCGATGGAGCGGTCCTGGTGCTGGTCAACGGCATGGGCGGCACCCCGCTGCTGGAGCTGTACGGCTTCACCGCGGAAGTGCACCGGGTGCTGCGCGAGCGCGGGGTGAGCGTCGCCCGTACGCTCGTCGGCAACTACGTCACCTCGCTCGACATGGCCGGCTGCTCGGTGACGCTCTGCCAGGTCGACGAGGAACTGCTGCGCCTGTGGGACGCGCCGGTGCAGACGGCGGGCCTGCGCTGGGGGCGCTGACAGTCCCTCACCCGCGCCCGGCTTCATCGCCGTCATCCCCTTTGTCACCCTCAGTTTCTCCTGGGTCCCGGTGACAAGGGCGCTCGGTGGAGCCGACCTCGCGTTCATCGTGGGTCTCCTCGTCTCCGGCGGGCTCTGCTACCTCCTCGCCCGGGGCATCGAGGACAACGACCGTGCTTCCGTCGCCGCAGAGAAGGTACGCGTCCCCGCGCTGTAGCGCGTGCCGCGCCTGGCCCGCCCGGCACATGGGCCGGGCGCGGTGCCACCTCCCAGGACCCTCTTCCCGCGCCCGCGCGGGCTCGCGCACGCCACCCCGCAGGGCGGATCGTGCATGGTGGCCGCACGCACAGCCGTGGCCAGAACTATGGCGTCCCACCACATGTGCCGCTCACCTGGGGCTTCCTACGTTGTGCCGGACAAAAACGTACCTGCCAACCGCCTGGAAAGTGGTGCTCATGGCCGCCCCTGCAACCGCTCCCCCAACGCCCGGTAATCTCAGGCGCACCGTCGCCGCGAGCCTGATCGGCACGACCATCGAGTGGTACGACTTCTTCCTCTACGGGTCGGCCGCCGCGCTCGTCTTCAACGCGCTGTTCTTCCCCGAGTCCGACCCGCTCGTGGGGACCCTGCTGTCCTTCCTCACCTACGCCGTTGGCTTCGCCGCCCGCCCCGTCGGCGCCCTCGTCTTCGGCCACTTCGGCGACCGGCTCGGCCGCAAGAAGCTGCTGGTGCTGAGCCTGCTGCTGATGGGCGGCGCCACCTTCGCGATCGGCCTGCTGCCCACGTACGCCACGATCGGCTCGGCCGCGCCCGTGCTGCTCACCGTGCTGCGGCTGATCCAGGGCTTCGCGCTCGGTGGCGAGTGGGGCGGAGCGGTGCTGCTGGTCTCGGAGCACGGGGACGCGGGGCGGCGCGGCTTCTGGGCGTCGTGGCCGCAGACGGGGGCCCCGGCTGGGCAGTTGCTCGCCACCGGGGTGCTTGCGGCCATGACCGCCCTGCTGTCGGACGCGGCATTCCAGTCCTGGGGCTGGCGCGTGCCGTTCCTGCTCTCCGGGGTGCTGGTGCTGGTGGGGCTGTGGATCCGGCTGTCGGTCGATGAGTCGCCCGTCTTCAAGGCCGCGCTGGCCCAGGCGGAGGCCCGTAAGGCCACGGAGGGCGCGGTCGAGCGGATGCCGCTGATCGCCGTGCTGCGGCACCACTGGCGGGATGTACTGGTGGCCATCGGCGCCCGGATGGCGGAGAACATCAGCTACTACGTCATCACGGCGTTCATCCTCGTCTACGCCACCCTGCAGGCCGGCATGGACAAGCAGACGGCGCTCAACGCCGTACTGATCGCCTCCGCCGTGCACTTCGCCGTGATCCCGGCCTGGGGTGCGCTGTCGGACCGGCTCGGGCGGCGGCCGGTCTATCTGCTGGGCGCGGCCGGCGTGGGCCTGTGGGCCTTCCCGTTCTTCACGCTGATCGACACCGGGCGCTTTGTGAACCTGCTGCTCGCGGTGACGGTCGGCCTGGTCTTCCACGGCGCGATGTACGCGCCGCAAGCGGCCTTCTTCGCGGAGATGTTCGCGACGCGGATGCGCTACTCGGGGGCCTCGATCGGCGCGCAGTTCTCGTCGGTGGCGGCGGGCGCCCCGGCCCCGCTGATCGCTACGGCGCTGCTCGCCGACTACGACAGCTCCACGCCCATCGCGCTCTACGTCATCGCGGCGGCGCTGCTGACGCTGGTCGCTGTCGGGGTGGCACGCGAGACGCGGGACCGGGATCTGGCGCACATCGAACCCGAGTCCGCCCCGGACGCGGGCGCCCCGGTCTCCTCCGCCCACCCGGCCTGATCGTCCGCGAGGCGTCAACGACCGCGCGGTCCGGCTGGTGCCGGACCGCGCGGTGTTGAGGGGCACGGCCCGGGGCCGGCGGGCGTGCCGCACCGGTCGTCAACGTTCGCGTTTGGCCTTGCGTGACACGGCGTCCTTGGCGCCGGCGACGCGTTCCTTCGCCTCCTCCATCGCCTCCTTGGCCCGGCCCATGGCGTGCTCGGCCTTGCCCTCGCCCTGCATGCGCTCGTCGCCGGTGATCTTGCCGGCCATCTCCTTGGCCTTGCCCTTTACCTTGCCGGCGGTGCTGCTGCTCCGTGCTTCTTTGCCCCGCTTGCCCATGGGTGGTTTGCCTCCCTGTCGGTGTGATGACACGGGTGTGTGCCGTTGACAACGCTGCCGCAGGGGGCGTCGGCCCGCACCTCGAGCGCGGCTGTTGGCGACCAGGGCCGGGACCGGGCAGCCCGGCGGTGCGGTCAGCGTGCGACGGCGGAGGACAGCCGGTGCAGGCGCAGCGCCAGCTGGATCTCCAGGGCGCGGGACGGGGACTGCCAGTCGGGGCCGAGCAGGCTGCCGATGCGCTCCAGCCGCTGGGCGACCGTATTGACGTGGACGTGCAGCTCGTCCTTGGTACGGGCCGGGCTCATCCCGCAGGCGAAGTACGCGTCGAGGGTGCGGACCAGCTCGGTGCCGCGCCGCTTGTCGTAGTCGGCGACCGGGCCGATGGTGCGGTGCACGAACGGGGCGACGTCGCCGCTGTCGGCCAGCAGCAGACCGAGGAAGCCGAGGTCCTCGGCCGCCGCGCCCTGGCCGGTCCGTCCCAGCAGTCGCAGCGCCTCCAGGCAGCGGCGGGCCTCGGCGTATGCGGCGGCCACGGCGCCCGGCCGGGCAGCCGGTGCCGGAACCGGCGCGGACGCGCCGACTGTGACCGTACCCGGCACGGCGACGCCCAGTTGCTGGGCGGCGAGCCGGGCGACGGCGGCCGCGGTGTCACCGGAGGCGAGCGGCAGCAGCAGGACGGTTCCGCCGTCGCGGGCCGCGGCGAGCCCGTGGCGGGTGGCGGCCAGATGGGAGGCGGCCGACCACAGCCGCTGCCGGTCGGCGAGCTCTCCTCCGGCCGGTGACGGGGTCACCACGGCGGGGGGCCCCTGGTCCGCGCCGCGCGGGGCGGCCGCTTCGACACGGGCGGCGAGGACGACGTGCGGCGCGTCGAGGTCGGCCTGCAGCCGCGCGGCCCGCTCGCGCAGCAGCATGGGGTCCGCCCGCCGCCAGGCCGGGGAGAGCTCGCGGTCCGGGGCGTCCAGGAGGTCGTCGAGCAGCTCACCGCGTACGCGCCGCTCGGCTTCGCCGGCGGAGCGGCGGGCGAGCAGCAGAAGCGAGGTGACCATGGCGGCGCGTTCCAGGGTGCGCTGGTCGACGGGGTCGAGTCCGGGATGCCCGTGCAGTACGAGCGCGCCGAGAAGTTCCCCGCCCGCCGAGACCGCGGCGACCCAGTCGTCCCCGTGCCGCACGGCGTGGCCGTCGGCCCGCGAGCGGTCCACGGCCTGCGCGGGTGCGGCGTGGCCTTCCGCGAACTCGACATCCCCGGCCAGCACTTCGGCGACCGCGGCGGCGACGTCGTGCACCCCGCCGCCGCGCAGCACCAGTTCGGTGAGCCGGTCGTGCACATCCGAGGCGCGCTCGATGGCCGCGCTGCGGTCGCGGATGATCTCGTTGGCCGCCTCCAGCTCGGCGAGCGCGGAGCGGGTCTCGGCGAGCAGGTTGGCCGTATCGATGGCGACCGCGGCGTGGGCGGCCAAGGAGGCGAGCAGGGCTATCTGTTCGCGCTCGAAGATCCGGGCGCGGCGGTCGGCGGCGAAGAGCACGCCGATGACATTGCTGCCGAGCATCAGCGGCACGCCGAGGATGGCGACCAGGCCCTCGTCGTGCACGCCGGCATCGATGGTGCGGGTGTGCTGGAAGCGTGCGTCGTCGAGGTAGCTGTCGGTCACGTACGGGCGGGCGGTCTGGGCCACGAGTCCGCCCAGCCCCTCCCCCATGCCGAGCCGCAGTTGCTGGAACCGGGCGGAGACCGAGCCGTCGGTGACCCGCATGTAGGTGTCGCCGGCCGTGGGATCGTTGAGGGTCAGATATGCGACTTCGGTCCCCAGCAGCGAGCGAGCGCGCTGCACGATGGCGTGCAGTACGGCGTCCAGGTCGCGCAGCCCGGACAGGTCGTGGGCCGTCTCGAACAGGGCGGACAGCTCGGCCTCACGGCGCCGCCGCCCCTCCAGCTCCGTACGGACCCGCAGGGCGAGGAGCTTGCCCCGCTCCAGGGCGGCGAGCTCCTCCGGTGAGGCCCCGTCGGCGCGGGCGCGCAGAACCGGGCGCTCGTACTCCTCGGCGGGCGCGCCGCGGGAGAGAAGCTCCAGGTAGGGGGCTTCGGCAAGGTCACCGGGGCTGGGGCGGGCATGGGACATGGGGACAGGGATACCGGTCGGACGGGCCGCAGCGCCAGCGGTGTGTACGGGCGGAGACGGCACGCCTCTGGCGGGCGCCCCGGGCTCCGCGCCGGGATCTGTCCCGGGTGGCCGCCCCGCTGCGAAGCGCGGGTCGCGGGACGGGTGGCGCGTGCCCTCACCCCTCGCGCTCAGTGCGCGGTCCATCCGCCGTCGATGGGGAGCGAGGCACCGGTGATGAACGACGCCTGCGGGGAGCAGAGATAGACGACGGCCTCCGCCACCTCCTCCGGCTCCAGCAGCCGCTTCAGCGCCGAGTCGGCGAGCAAGACCTCTCCGAGGACGCGGTCGGCGGGAATGCCGTGAGCCGCCGCCTGGTCGGCGATCTGCTTCTCGACGAGCGGCGTGCGCACATAGCCGGGGCAGACGCAGTTGGATGTCACGCCGTGCGCGGCGCCCTCCAGCGCGGCGACCTTGGACAGCCCTTCGAGACCGTGCTTGGCGGCGACGTAGGCCGCCTTGTAGGCGGAGGCGCGCAGGCCGTGCACGGAGGAGATGTTGACGATCCGTCCCCAGCCCTGCCCGTACATGTGCGGCAGCGCACCGCGCACCAGCCGGAAGGGCGCCTCGAGCATCACGGTGAGGACGGTGGAGAAGACCTCGGGCGGGAAGTCCTCCAGCGGCCGTACGAGTTGCAGCCCGGCGTTGTTGACCAGGATGTCCGTGCCCGCAGCGGCCCGCTCGGCGGCGTCGAGGTCGGTCAGGTCCATGACGTAGGACTCCAGGGCGCCCGGCAGGACCCTGGCGCGCTTGACCAGACTGAGGAGCCCGTCCGCGTCCCGGTCGATGGCCCGGACCGTGGCCCCCGCGGCGGCGAGCCGTAGCGCGCAGGCGGCGCCGATGCCTCCGGCGGCCCCGGTGACGAGCGCGGTGCGGCCGCCGAGGTCGAGGTCGAGGGGAACGGTGTGCCGGGCGGGGCGCGGGGTTGTCGGCGCTGTCATGCCCCGAACCCTAGGCAGCAGCCGCGGCCCAACCGATGTAGCGCGGCCACATAGTTCACAGCTCGGCGGTGGGCTGGAACCATGTCGGGCCGTCACCCAGCGCCTGCTTGATCCGCATCAGGGCGAAGTCCTCCAGCTCGGGCAGCCCGTCGAGCGGGAACCATGCCACGTCCAGCGACTCCTCGTCGTTGACCCGCGCCTCGCCGTCCACAGCGCGGCAGCGGACGGTGATGTCCATGAACTGGCACCGGTCGCCGTTGGGGTACTGGATCGGCTCAAGTGCCTGGACAAGGACAATCCGCTCCGGTGTGCAGCGCACCGCGGTCTCCTCGTACACCTCGCGCACCGCCGTCTCGGCGGGCTGCTCGCCGGGTTCGCAGATGCCGCCGATGATCGACCATCTGCCGGTGTCGACGCGCTGTCCGAGCAGGACCCGCCCTTCCTCGTCGAACACGATGGCGCTCACCCCGGGGAGCCAGAGCAGCCGGTGGCCGGCTGTAGCTCGCAGTTCACGGATGAAGTCGGGTGTTGGCATGCGCCGAAGCCTAGCGGGCAGCGGATCTTGAACGTCCGGTCACATGCCGAGAGCCCGCGGCAGACCCGGTCAGTCCCCCAGCTACCGCTGGGAGGTATCCCCACGCCGGGCCGCCTGGGGCTCAGCCGGGCGTCAGCCGCAGGCAGGGCTTGCGGTGGCGAGTGCGCGCCCCTCGGCGTACGCCAGGGCGGCCGTGGGGAGCGCGGACTCCCGGCCGCTGAGGATCACCGTGAGGTCGTCACTCGGCCCGGCCGCCGGGTCGGGCTGGACGCCGATACGGCGCAGCGCCTGCGCGGCGACTGCCTCCGCGGAACCGTGCAGGGTGATCGGCATATCGGCGTCCGGCCGCTGTACGGCGGCGCGGATACGTCCGGCGACCAGCTCGTAATGGGTGCAGCCCAGGACCACGGCCCCCGCATCGCCGGGGGTGCGGGCGGCGGCTACGGCGATGGCCGCGTCGATGGCCTGCTCGTCGGCGCGCTGGACGGCGTCGGCGAGGCCGGGGCAGGGGACCTCGGTGGTCTCCACGCCATCGGCGAAGTCCCTGATCAGAGTGCGCTGATAGGGACTTCCGGTGGTGGCGGGGGTGGCCCAGACGGCGACGGGCCGCCCCGCCGCGGCGGCGGGCTTGACTGCCGGTACGGTCCCGATGACGGGCAGTGCGGGCTCCAGCTCGGCCCGCAGCGCGGGCAGCGCGTGCACGGAGGCGGTGTTGCAGGCGACGATCAGCGCATCCGGGCAATGCGCCGCGGCGGCCCGGGCGCACGCGAGCGCGCGAGCGGTGACGTCCTCGGGGGTCCGGGGGCCCCACGGCATGCCGTCGGGGTCGGAGGACAGGACGAGGGCGGCGTCCGGGCGCAGCCGGCGGACGGCGGCGGCCGCCGGCAGAAGTCCGATTCCGGAGTCCACAAGCGCGAATTTCACCCGGCAACCTTAGTCGATCCCTCCTGGCCGCCCCGCCCCGGGCAGGGTCCTCCCGGCCGAGCAGCGGGGACGCGGCGCCCCATTCGGTCACCCCGGCCGGAGCGGGTGGGCGGGACATGCCGGCGCGAGCGCCGGCGGCGCGGCGTACCGCGCCCGCTTGGAGGCGCTGCGGCAGACTGCCGGGGTGAGCGCGCTGACCTGGATCTCCGCCGCATCGCTGACCGTCTGGGCCTGGCTGCTGCTGGCCCAGGGACGGTTCTGGCGGACCGATGTACGGCTCCCCGCCCGGTCCTCCCCCACCGCATGGCCCGGTGTCGCCGTCGTCGTACCGGCGCGGGACGAGGCGGACATGCTGCCGGTGAGCCTGGCCTCCCTGCTGGCCCAGGAGTACCCGGGGCGCGCCGAGGTCTTCCTCGTCGACGACGGAAGTACGGACGGCACGGGCCGCCTCGCCCGGGCGCTCGCCGACGAGCGGGGCGGCCTGCCGCTGACCGTCTCCGCACCCGGTGAGCCGGAGCCCGGCTGGACCGGAAAGCTGTGGGCGCTGCGGCACGGCATCGCCCTGGCCCGCGCCCGTACACCACAGCCGGAGTACCTGCTGCTGACGGACGCGGACATCGCGCACACCCCGGACAGCCTGCGCGAGCTGGTGAGCTCGGCGTACGCGGCAGACCTGGACCTGGTGTCGCAGATGGCGCGGCTGAGGGTCGCAACCTTCTGGGAGCGGCTGATCGTCCCCGCCTTCGTCTACTTCTTCGCGCAGCTCTACCCGTTCCGTTGGGTGAACCGGCCGGGGGCACGGACGGCGGCATCCGCCGGCGGCTGCGTGCTGCTGCGTACCGCCGCGGCCGAACGGGCCCGCATCCCCGAGAGCATCCGGCACGCCGTGATCGACGATGTGGCACTGGCCCGCGCAGTCAAGCGCACGGGTGGCCGGATCTGGCTGGGGCTCGCCGACGGGGTGAGGAGCGTGCGTCCGTATCCCCGGCTGCGCGACCTGTGGCGGATGGTCTCCCGCAGCGCGTACGCCCAGCTCCGCCACAGCCCGCTGCTGCTCGTTGGGACCGTCGCGGGGCTGGCGATGGTGTATCTCGTGCCCCCCGTGGCACTGACCGCCGGTGCCCTGACCGGAAACGCCGTCGCGATGGCGGCCGGAGGTGCGGCATGGGCTGTCATGGCCGGCACCTGCCTGCCGATGCTGCGCTACTACGGGCAGCCGCTGTGGCCGGCGGCCCTGCTCCCCTGCACAGCCGCGCTCTATCTGCTGATGACGGTCGACTCGGCCGTGCAGCACTGCCGCGGGCGGGGAGCGGCCTGGAAGGGGCGGACGTATCCACGGCCCGTGCAGCCCGCGCGGCGCGGCGCCGCGAAAGAGAGTGCCGGGCGGTGAACAGCTTCCGCTACAGCCGCGGGAACGGCTTCGGCCGCCGGCTGCCCACTCTGCTCGCCAACTCCCGGTAACCCGCCCGGAGCTTGGGCTTTTACAGGATTTCGACGGGTCGCGTGCACCCTTTTGGTCAAATTCGCTCGCATTAGGGGTGCGCGTTCACTTAGAACACGTCAAAGAACCCTCTTGTCAGTCTCCCCAACCACCACATCATGGGCTTAACTTATGCACCATGACCTCCCCCCGCTCCACTTATGGCGGCGGTTACTACTCCGCGCCCTCCTTCCCGGACACCCCGATCTACGACAGCCTTGTCGCAGAGCGCGGGACTCCGCAGATCGCTCCCATCCGGGTGCCCTCCGCGTACGACACCGGCAGCCACCTGCCTGCCTTGCCGTCCGCGCTTCCCGCACTTCCCGCAGCTCCCTCGCACAACACCCCGTCGTACGGCTACCAGGCGCCCGCGCCGCAGCCGGCACCGCTGCAGCACGCTCCCGCGCTGCAGCACGCCCCGGCGCCGTACATCCCGCAGCAGACCAATGGCCCGCGCGGCTACCCGGGAGCGCAGCCGCACCAGGGTCCGGTCGCGGGCGGCACGGGCTATGAATCGATGCGGCCCGCGGCTCCGCGGCCCGCGCCTCCCCGGCCCGCCCCGGCGCCGTACGAGGATCCGTACGGCCGGCCCTACCCGGGACGCGGCTACTAGCCGATTGCCGGGCTGACCACTGACTCTTCCGTCCGACCCGACTGGCAGACTGGCCTCATGCCGAACCCAGCTCTTCGTGCGGTCCATGTCTACCCGGTCAAATCCCTGGCGGGGTGCGCCCCTGGCGAGGCGGCTGTGGAGCCGTGGGGGCTCGCCGGGGACCGCAGATGGATGCTCGTGGAGCCCGACGGCAAGCACGTCACCCAACGGCAGCATCCGCGGCTGGCCTTGGCGTCCGCCGCGCCGCTGCCAGAATGCGGCGTCCGGCTCACCGCGCCGGGTGCCGAGCCGCTGGACGTGGCCGTTCCCGCGCCTGTCAACGGCACAGTCCCGGTCGAGGTGTGGCGCGAAAAGGTGGAGGCGGTGCCGGCGGATGCGGCGGCCTCCGAGTGGTTCCGCGGCTGGCTGGGCGCCGAGCTGCGCCTGGTACACCTGGACGAACCGTCCCACCGCCGCCCGGTCGACCCCGCGTACGGCCGCCCCGGCGACACCGTCAGCTTCGCCGACGGGTACCCGCTGCTGCTCACCACCACGGCCTCCCTCGACGCGCTCAACTCCCTGATCGCCCAGGGTGATCACGCCGACGAGGGCCCGCTGCCGATGAACCGCTTCCGGCCCAATGTCGTGGTGGACGGGACCGCGCCCTGGGCGGAGGACGACTGGACGCGGATCCGGATCGGCGAAGTCACCTTCCGTGTGGTCAAGCCGTGCAGCCGCTGCGTGGTCACCACAACCGACCAGCGCACGGCGGAGCGCGGCAAGGAACCGCTGCGCACCCTCGCCCGCCACCGGCGGTTCGGCGACCAACTGGTCTTCGGACAGAACCTGATACCCGAGGGCACCGGCACCCTCCACATCGGCGACACGGTGGAGATCCTCGAATAAGCGGGCGCGATGCCTGTGTTGTCACTTACTCTTCGCCCGTGTGGTGCATGTGCCGCGCCGTATGAGGTACTTGCCGATGCGGAAGGGGGTACGTGACCATGCGTGTGATCAGAGGGCTGTGGACGTGGCGGCGGAACCCGCTGTGCCGCAGAACCGATCTCGCCGAGTCCTGGGTATCTCTCGCCGCGGCACTGCTGATCGTCGGTGGGGCGCCCGTCGCTGGGCTGGCGGTCGGTTCCCTCGCCCAGGACGCCCTGCGGCAATCGGGGTTGGAGCAGCAGCAGCATCGGCATCTGGTTTCGGCCACGGTCGTGCGGTCGCTGCCGCAGCCTCCTGTCGACCCGGACCCGGAGACCTCCTCGGCGCGTGACGCCCACTGCCGCGTCGTCGCCTCCTGGGCGGCCCCCGACGGCAGCACCCTCACCGGCCCCGTGACGGCCGCGCACGAGATGGTGCCCGGCGACCGCTTCCGGGTCTGGACCAACGACCACGGCCAACTCGTCCCCCGGCCCATGGACCGCACCACGGCCGATTCGCAGGCCGCGCTCGCGGGGCTCGGCACCAGCGCCGCGGCGGCGGGACTTGTGGAGGCCGCCCGCCGGCTGGTCGTATGGCGGCTGATGCACCGGCGCTACGAGCGGTGGGACCAGGAATGGGAGAGAGCCGGTCAGAGCTGGGGCAGGACCGGCGCCGACAGCTGAGACCGGTCAACTCCCTCGCGCAGCGCACGCTACGGTGGAGCGCCATCAGCACACACACGCACGCACGAGGTGGGGGCTCAGCAGCAGCATGGCACCACAGGCCACGGTCCAGGTGACGCACGCCGGTACATCGCGGTGGCGGCGCCGCACAGGCGAGTACGCCTCCCTCGCCGCGGCTCTGGAGGCCGCCGGGGAAGGGGACGTTGTGTCCATCGCCCCCGGCACCTACCGGGAAAACCTCGTGGTGCAGCGTGCTGTCACCCTGCGCGGCTCGGACGGTGCCCGCGGAACAGTGCGCATCGCGCCCGCCGACGGTGTCCCGCTGACCGTCCGCGCCCCCGCGACCGTGCAGGACCTGCATATCGAGGGCCAGGACTCGGCCGCCCCGGCGCTCCTCATCGAGGACTGCACTGCCGAGTTGAGCGGCCTGCGGGTGGCGACGCGCTCCGCCGTGGGCATCGAGGTCCGCGGCAGCGCCCGCCCGGTGGTCCGTCGCTGCACCGTCGACAACCCGGGCGGGATCGGCATCGGGGCGCTGGAGGGCTCCGGCGGGGTCTTCGAGGAGTGCGAGGTGGTCAGCGCGGGCCAGTCCGGCGTGGCCGTACGCGGCGGGGCGCACATCCGGCTGGAGCGCTGCCGGATCCACCACGCGTCCGGAGCGGGGCTGTCGCTCACCGGCGAGGGCAGCTCGCTGGAGGCCATCGGCTGCGCGGTGTACGAGATCAAGGGCGCGGGTGTGCAGATCGCTTCGCGCGCCACCGGTCACCTCACCGACTGCACGGTGCACCGGACTTCGGCGGACGGCGTCACTTTGGACACCGACGCGGTGCTCACCCTCGCCGACTGCGACATCCACGATATTCCGGAGAACGCCGTCGATCTGCGCTCCCGCTCGGTGCTCACCCTCACCCGCAGCACGGTGCGCCGCTTCGGCCGCAACGGCCTGTCCGTCTGGGACCCGGGGACCCGGGTCGACGCCAACCAGTGCGAAATACACGACAGCACAGGCGACTACCCGGCGGTGTGGGTGAGCGACGGCGCGGTCGCCGTCCTCGACTCCTGCCGGGTGCACGATGTCCCGGATGCCCTGTTCGTCCTGGACCGCGGTTCACGGGCCGACGTCGTTGACAGCGACATCTCCCAAGTCCGCAACACCGCGGTGTCGGTGAGCGATGGCGGCAGCGCCCAGCTCGACGACTGCCGCATCCGGGAGGCCGGGACCGGGGCGTGGTTCCGCGACCACGGCAGCGGCGGCACGCTCGCCGGCTGCACGATCGACGCGGTGTCGACGGGCTTCATCGTCACCAAGGGCGCCGACCCCACCGTCGAGCGGTGCACGGTCTCCTCCTCGGAGGAGGCCGGGTTCTACGTCTCCGCGGGCGGCCGTGGCACCTTCACGGGCTGCCGGGTCACGGGCAGCAACGGCTACGGCTTCCACATCATCGACGGCTGCCGGACGACACTGACCCGCTGCCGCACCGAGCGCTGTGCCCGCGGCGGTTACGAGTTCGCCGAGGAAGGGCCGGTCAGCGAGGACTGCACAAGCGATGAGAGCGCCGAGCGCCGCACCGCGCCGACCGCGGACGCGGCTGCCGGGATGCCCGCCGTGCAGACCGAGACCCGGACGGCCGGGCTGCTGGGAACCGTTCCCGCCCAGGCGTCCCCGGCGGCATCCGAAACCGTCCCGGCGGCCGCCGAGCCCGTACGCCCTTCGCAGGAGGTGCTGTCCGAGCTCGACGCCCTGGTCGGCCTGGAGAGCGTCAAGCGCGAGGTCCGCGCCCTCACCGACATGATCGAGGTCGGACGGCGGCGGCAGGAGGCAGGCCTCAAAGCGGCGTCCGTCCGGCGGCACCTGGTCTTCACCGGCTCACCCGGCACCGGCAAAACCACCGTCGCCCGGCTCTATGGCGAGATCCTCGCCTCCTTGGGGGTGCTGGAGCGCGGCCATCTGGTCGAGGTGTCCCGGGTCGACCTGGTGGGCGAGCACATCGGCTCGACGGCGATCCGTACCCAGGAGGCCTTCGACCGGGCGCGCGGCGGCGTGCTGTTCATCGACGAGGCGTACGCCCTCTCCCCCGAGGACTCCGGCCGGGACTTCGGCCGGGAGGCGATCGACACCCTGGTGAAGCTGATGGAGGACCACCGGGAGGCGGTCGTGGTGATCGTCGCCGGGTACACCGCCGAGATGGAGCGGTTCCTCTCCGTCAACCCCGGTGTGGCTTCCCGCTTCTCACGCACCATCACCTTCAGCGACTACTCGCCCGAGGAGCTGCTGCGCATTGTGGAGCAGCAGGCGGAGGAGCACGAGTACCGCATCGGGGAGGGCGCCGCGGAGGCGCTGTTGAAGCACTTCACCCTGCTGCCGAAGGGTCCCGCGTTCGGCAACGGCCGTACCGCCCGGCAGACCTTCGAGGCCATGGTCGAGCGGCACGCGGGCCGGGTCGCCCAACTGTCCTCGCCGACCACCGACGACCTGACCCTCCTCTACCCGGAAGACCTCCCCGAGCTGCCCTGACCCTCGGCCGTCTCTGCCTGGCTCGCCTCCGCGGGACGCTGGCGCGGAACGCCGTCCGGGAGGCGCGCGAGAAGGCCCGTGCGCTCCTCGGCGAACACGGGGTCGGCCTGGTAGTCGAAGTGGGTCAGGATCGGTGCGGGCAGCGGGTGTTCGGGCGTGCGGCCGTAGGCGAGAGGGTCCTTGAGCGGCCCGCGGTCGACCTCGGGCCCGTCTCCGTCGGGCAGCCGCATGGGGCCGCCGATCGGGTCCGTTCTGCGCCACAGGTTGCGCCAGCAGTGCACCTCGCGGTGCAGGGCGCGCAGCGGCGCGGGGCCGAAGTACGCGGGGAACCACCGGCCGTAGAGCCGCTCCAGCGGGGAGCCGTAGGTCAGCAGGGCGACCCGGCGCCGGGTGCTCGGGTCCAGCTGCCAGACCGCAGCCGCCGCCAGGACACTGCCCTGGGAGTGCCCGGAGATGACCAGACGGCCGCCGGTGCGCTCGGTCCAGGTGGCCATCCGCCAGATCAGATCGGGGACGGCGCGCTCGGCGTAGCAAGGGGGCGCGAACGGGTGCGCCGCGCGCGGCCAGAAGGTGCCGACGTCCCAGAGGATGCCGATGGTGCGGCGGGCCGAGGCGTCCTTGTACGCGCGGCGCCCCAGGGTGAGCAGCAGCACAAAGCCGAAGCTCATCATCCAGGAGCCGAGCGCCTGCGCGACCTGGGCGCAGGCCTCCACCACACCGGGGGCACCGTGCGCCGCCCGCCCCGGCACCACGCCGCTGGTCCACGCACCAGCGACCGCCGCGCCACCGAGCACCATGGTGACCAGCGCGATCGCCCCCACGAACCATGGGGCCGCGTCGGTGAGCCGGGCCCACGCCACGGCTCCGGCGATCTGGCGGGTCCGCGCGCGCTCCGGCCGCTCGTCGGGGTACTCGCCCGGGACCTCGCGGATCTTCTCGCGGCGGATTCGCCAGGACTGGCCGACGAAGTAGCCGGCCAGCACCAACAGGACCACCAGCAGCGGCGGTATCACGGCGGCCTGCCAGGACAGTACGACCGGTGGCCCCGCGATGAGCCCGTCGCGCATGCCCGGGGTGCCCGGGCCGTCCAGCCAATCAGCGACTCGCTGCGCGACGCCGCCCGACATCACCCCGCCGAGTCCGCAGGCCAGCATGGCGACCGCGGCGCCGCCAAGGCCGCGCAGCGCCGTCCGGTCATCCGGGGCCGTGCTGCGCAGCCGCCATGCGGTGGCGGCGATGGCGACGATGAGCGCGCCCTGTACGAGGGCGATCAGTCCGAAGGTCTCGTCACCTGCCAACAGCCCTCGGGAGGTCCAGCCGGGCCGCGACCAGGCGGCGTACAGCACGGTGATGCCCAGGAGGCCGAGGGACACGGAGGGCAGGGCCCGCACCACGGCCTGGTCCAGCCGGTCGTCGAGCTGCGTCTCGCTGCGCCCTCGCTCGGCCACCACCCACACCACAAGGGCGCCCGCGACCGTCAGAGCTGCCACGAGCACCCAGCCGACGGCGTCCAGCCAGGCACTGCCGCCGGGCCCGCGGTCGTAGCGCGTAGTGGCCGCGGTGAGCGCGGAGGCGACGGTCAGAACGCCCGCGGCGGTGTGGGCGGCCCGGAGGCGGGCCACCAGCCGGCGCCCGTACCAGAAGCCGGGCAGGCGCAGTGCGGGGTGGTCGCCGGCCTCGGGGCTGTCCTCGGCGACGGGCCGGCGCAGCGGCGGCTGCGACTCGTAAGCGCTCCAGGTGCGGTGCGACAGCCACCACAGCAGGCCGGTGACGGCTGTGGGTACGACGGCCGCGAGCGCCAGCCGCCGGCCGGGCTGGCTCCACCAGCCGTGGTGCTCCGGGGAGAGGAAGCCCAGCCAGGACCGGCTCCGGGCGCAGTCCGCGGCGCCCGCGCACTGCCAGGCCACCAGGTCGAGGGCGACCTCGCAGGCCGCGGCGACCAGCAGCACGGTCAGGCTGAGCGCGATGAGCCGCACCAGCACGCCGTAGAGACGCACGGCCGTGTGCCGTCCCACGGCGGGGGGCCGCATCCAGTGGGCGAGGTTGGCGACCATGAAGGGCAGCAGAAGCAGCCACAGCGCGCGGGCTCCGTTGCCGGAGGTCAGGTTGGACCAGGAGTACGCCTCGGCGACCGGACGGTCCCGGTAGTCGCCCGGCCGGGACTCGGCGCCGGCGTCCTCGCGGCGCCGGTAGATGCCCGCGGTGTCGTCGCCGGTGACCCGTACGGGGAAGGGGTCGTCGAGCATGTCCTGCGGTGTGGTGCCGCCGACGCCGTGCACCAGGAGTTCGAGCGCGAGTTCCGGCTGCTCCCCCGCCGGGCCCGTATCCGTCGTCCGGTCCGTGTCCGTCCTCGCTGCCGTGTGTGCCTTCGCCGCTGTGTCCGGCTGCATGGCCGACACCTCGCCCCCCGGTCTCGATGCGTGCTTCGGTCCAGGATGCCGCCCGGCCAGGTCGGCCTGCACCCGGTTCGGGCTGGCAGAAGCCGGATCGTGATCCGTGTCCGTCTGTCACAGGCCCGTGGGAGGATGAGCCCTGAAGACGATCGGGACCGCGGTGACTGGTGGAAGGGACGGGCCGGGGTGAGCGACAACCAGAACCTCCTCGCGGAGCAGCGGCGCGCCCTCATCCTCGACGAGGTCAGACGGCGCGGCGGGGTCCGGGTCAACGAGCTGACCCGGAAGCTCAACGTGTCGGACATGACGGTCCGTCGGGACCTGGACGCACTGGCACGGCAGGGCGTGGTGGAGAAGGTGCACGGCGGTGCGGTGCCGGTCGCCGAGGCCAGTACGCACGAGCCGGGGTTCGAGGCGAAGTCGAGTCTGGAGCTGAGCGCGAAGGAGGACATCGCGCGGGCCGCTGCGCCGCTGGTGGCACCGGGCAGCGCGATCGCCCTGTCCGGGGGGACGACCACCTACGCGTTGGCCCACCATCTGCTCGAAGTGCCGGATCTGACCGTCGTCACGAACTCGGTCCGGGTCGCCGATGTCTTCCACGCCGCGCAGCGGTCCGCGGGCAGCAGTGGCCAGGGCAGCAGTGGCCAGGGCGGCGCCGGGTCGGCCACGGTGGTGCTGACGGGAGGCGTGCGGACGCCGTCCGACTCACTGGTGGGGCCGGTCGCGGACCAGGCGATCCGCTCGCTGCACTTCGATGTGCTCTTCCTCGGGGTGCACGGCATATCGGTGAAGGCGGGGCTGTCGACGCCGAATCTGGCGGAGGCGGAGACCAATCGGCACCTTGTGCGCTCGGCGCGGCGGGTGGTGGTGGTCGCGGACCACACCAAGTGGGGGACGGTGGGGCTCAGCTCGTTCGCCTCGCTGGAGGAGGTGGACGCGCTGGTGACCGACGCGGGGCTGCCCGCGGCGGCCCGCGCGGAGATCGCCGAGCATCTGCCGCAGCTGATCGTCGCCGGTGAGACCGGACCGGCCGGTGAGACCGGCGATCCGGATCAGCTGAGTGAGCCCCTCAGCGCCGCAGGCAGGTGACGGTCCGCCAGATAGGTGTGGGCGTCTGCCAGAGCCGCCGACACCGATGGGTGCACCTCCCGTGCCACGCCGACTCCGCCCCGTAGAGCTCGGTTTCGTCAACTCCGCTCCGGTGCGGCTGGTCTTCGCCGCCGGGCTGGCGACAGGCCCGGATGCAGTTCACCGGGTGCTGGCCGAGGACGTGGAGGGCTGGGCGCGGTGGTTGGTCCCGATCGGCGAGTGATCGGCTACGACCACTTGATCTTCACGATCGGGTGACCTGCGAAGTCCGGGGCTAGTCGGGCCAGACGCCGGTGGCCAGCAGCGAGTCGATCGCCGCCCTGTACGGCGCGATGTCCAGGCCCTGCTCCGCCAGCCAGGCGTCGGAGTAGTACTTGTCGAGATAGCGGTCACCGGAGTCGCAGATCAGGGTGACCACACTGCCCGTACGACCCTCCGCGACCATCTCCGCGACGATCTTCAGGGCGCTCCACAGCCCGGTGCCGGTGGAGCCGCCCGCCCTGCGGCCGATGGCTTCCTCCAGGGCCCGTACGGCCGCGACGCTCGCGGCATCCGGCACCTTCATCATCCGGTCGATGGCACCGGGCACGAAGCTGGGCTCCATGCGCGGCCTGCCGATGCCCTCGATGCGCGAGCCGCAGTCGCTGGCGGCGTCCGCGTTGCCGGTCGTCCAGCCTTCGAAGAAGCAGGAGTTCTCCGGGTCCGCCACACAGACCCGGGTGTCGTACTGCATGTAGTGCACGTAGCGGCCGATGGTCGCGGAGGTGCCGCCGGTGCCGGCGGTGGCCACGATCCAGGCAGGTTCGGGGTAGCGCTCCATCCGCAGCTGCTCGTAGATCGACTCGGCGATGTTGTTGTTGCCGCGCCAGTCGGTGGCCCGCTCGGCGTAGGTGAACTGGTCCATGTAGTGGCCGCCGGACTCGGCCGCCAGTCGGGCCGAGACCTCGTACACCGTCCGCGGATCGTCCACCAGATGACATTGACCGCCGTGGAATTCGATCAGCCGCATCTTCTCCCGGCTCGTCGTCCGCGGCATCACCGCGATGAACGGCACGCCGATCAGACTCGCGAAGTACGCCTCGGAGACGGCCGTGGATCCGCTCGAGGCCTCGATCACGGGCTTGCCGGCACGGATCCAGCCATTGCACAGCCCGTAGAGGAACAGGGAGCGCGCCAGACGGTGCTTCAGACTCCCGGTCGGATGGGTCGATTCGTCCTTGAGGTAGAGGTCGATGCCCCAGTGCTCGGGCAGCGGGAGGCGCAGCAGATGGGTGTCCGCGGACCGGTTGGCGTCGGCCTGGACCCTGCGGACGGCTTCCTTCAGCCAGGCCCGGTACGCCGGATCGCTGCGGTCGACATCGATGGTCGCGGTCGCGCTGCCGACCTGCTGTTTCGTGCTGCTCACGACCCGATCATAGAGGGACTCTGGTGCACCGGATCCTTTGCGTGCAGACTGCCAGCAGTGGGACAACCATGGTGTTGTCGGGGCATTTTTCTGCAAGGGGGCGGGGCATCATGGCTGAGCCGGAATTCACGGCGACAGGGGTGCGGATCGGGCGGTGGCTCCGCTCGCTGACCAGCGCCGGGCAGGTCCGCATCCGGGACGGCAGGCTGACGCTGCTGACCAGCTACGGCCGCGAAATCGACAGCGCGCCGGTGGACTTGGTGCGGGCGGGCAAGCCGTGGTTCCCGACGGACGACAGCGCCATGGCCACGGTCAACGGCACGCGCTATCTGCTGAAGCTCCGCGAACCGTCCCGTTTTCTGGACGCGGTGCGCGCGGCGCGCGGTGGCGGCGGCAGCCGCACTACCCGGAGTTGACGTGTTGTGCGAGTTGCGCCTGCGCGGCCCTGGGGTCACTCTGGTGATACGTAACTGAGGGTTCACCGGCGGTGACGCTTCGAACCGGCGCCGCCGGTCACAGCAGCAGTCAGCACTGTTGGATGCGTCGTTCGTCGTCGAACCTCATCAGGGAGTGGCAGCCGTGATCGGAAAGGCCAGCAGGCACTGCACAGTGGAGCTCCAGGCCCTGCCGTCGCGGATCGGCCAGGTCCGCAGAATCGTATCGGCACATCTGCGCTACTGGCATCTTGATCCCTTGATCGATCCGGCCGCACTGGGAGTCACCGAGCTCCTCACCAACGTCCACCGGCATGCCCAGCCGGACAAACAGTGCCGAGTCGAGATCCATCTGTGCCTGGACCGGTTGACCGTCTCCGTCCGCGACAACGATCCCCGGGTGCCAAGCCTGCGCGGCGCGGACCCGACCGCGACCTGCGGCAGGGGCCTGGCGCTGGTCGCCTCCGTCAGCGAGAGCTGGGGCGTACGGCCGCATGCCGAGGGGGGCAAGGTCGTCTGGTTCACCCTCCCCGCCCCGGCGCCGGTCGTCCCGCCGGCCCCGGTGGAACCGCCGGTCCGCGTGGAGCCCGCCGCCGTGGCCCCGCTCCCGTCCCGTACGTCCCTGCGTCCGGCTCCGGCCGCGGCGCCGGCCCGTACGGCTGCGGAGCCCATCGCCGTGGCGGCGGCCGCACGCCTGGAGCCGGCCGAGGCCCGGTCGACCCTGGCAGGCTGACCGGGCCCCTCTCATCACTCGGCGGCGATGGCCCGCAGCACATCGAGCCTCCCCGCCCGCCGCGCCGGGCGCAGGCCCGCGACCGCCCCCGCCGCCAGGCCGACCAGTGCCACCACGGCGAGCTGGACCGGCGGCAGCGCGAAAGCGCTGGTGCCCGCACTGTCGGCGGCCTGTACGAGCGCCCAGCCGAGGAACCCGCCGAGCACCAGCCCGCCGACCGTGCCGAACGCCGCCACCAGCACCGACTCCCAGCGCACCAGGGCGCGCAGCTGTGCCCGGGTCTGGCCGACGGCGCGGAGCAGGCCGAGCTCGCGGGTGCGTTCGTGGACGGCGAGGCCGAGGGTGTTCGCGATTCCCAGCAGGGCGATGAGCACGGCCAGCCCCAGCAGGGCGTAGACGAGGGTGAGCATCATGTCGACGCCGCCGGCCGAGGACTCCGCGTACTCCTCGCGGGTCTGCGCCTCCGGGTTGCCGTAGGCGGCTGCCGCCGTCGCCACGGCCGCTTTGCCGTCGGCGAGCGGCACTCCGTCGGCGAAGGTGACGGCGACGAGAGAGTCGGAGTCCTGGCCGCGGTGCGGGGCCCAGGCGGCGCGGGTGATGACGTAGTCCCCGGCCAGCTCGCTGCGCTCGTACACCGCGCGCACGGTGAAGGACTGCCGCGCGCCGTCGGGGAACGTCAGGTGCACGGTGCTGCCGGCCGTGAACCCGCGCTTGTCCGCCTCGTCCTTGGAGACGGCCAGGCCCCTACGCCCGAGGCCGTCCAGCGAACCGTCCACCGCGCCGATGTCGAGCACCCGGGCGAGGGCGGCCGGGTCGGTGACGGTCAGCTGCCGGCCGCCGCCGTCGACCTCGGCCACGCCGCGCCCGAGGCCCAGGGCCGTACCGACCTCGGGCAGCTTCGCGAGGGCCGGGGCGAGCCGGGGGCTGAGCCCGCTGCCGCCCGCGCCGAAGGCCGGAGCGCTGACCACCACGTCCCCGGCGAAGGACCGGGAGACGGTGCGGTCCATGGTCGCCTTCAGGGAGGCCCCGAAGACGGTGAACAGGGACACCACGGCAACGCCGATCATCAGCGCGGAGGCGGTGGCGGCGGTGCGCTTGGGGCTGCGCAGCGCGTTGCGCTGGGCGAGGGTGCCGGCCACACCGCGCAGCCGGGCGAGCGGCCCGCCCAGCACCCGTACGGCGGATGAGGCGGCGACCGGCCCGAGGACGACGAACGCGGCCGACGATAGCACCGCACCGGCGCCGGTGACGGCCGGCGAGGGTCCTGCGGCCACCCCGGCCACCGTCATACCCACGCCGGCGACAGCCGCGACCGCCCCGAAGACCGCCCGGGACCGGGAGGCTCCGGATTGGTCCACGGCCGCCTCGCGGAGCGCGGCGAGCGGTGCCGTCCGCCCGGCCCGCACGGCGGGCAGCAGGGCGGAGCCGAGGCAGACGACCACCCCGACGGCAAGCGGCAGCAGCAGCGACAGCGACCTGACGACCAGATTCCCGTCGGGGAACGGGAAGCCCACCGCGGGGAAGAGCGCCTGCAGTCCCGCGGCGATGGCGACGCCGCCGAGCAGCCCGGCGAGCGAGGCCGCGACGGCGACAGCGGCGGCCTCGGCGAGGGTCGAGCCGACGACCTGACGCCGTACGGCGCCGAGCGCCCGGAGCAGAGCGTTCTCGCGGGTGCGCTGTGCGACGACGATCGCGAAGGTGTTGTGGGCGGGCACCCACCGCGCAGGGACCGCGCACCCCGAGCCGCGCAGGCACACCGCCCCAACCCCCGCCGGACGGCAGGACCACGCACCCCCGAGCGCGCAGCGACCGCGCCCCCCGGACGCCGACTACCCTCCGAGCACCGCCAACGGATCATCCAACACCGGCTGCCAAGCCAACTCAGCCGCCCCCACAAGACTGTTGTGCTCCAGCGTGCACGGCAGAATCGGCACACCCCCGCTCTGCCCCCACAAACTCCGGTCCGCCACCACCGCCCGCAACCGCTCCGGATCGGCGGCCAGCAGCTCCCGGTGCAGCCCGCCAAGGATGATCCGGTCTGGGTTGAGGATGTTCACCAGCCCGGCGAGCCCCAGCCCGAGCCTGTCGATGAGCTGTTCCGCCGCCCCTCGCACATCGGCGTCCTCGTACTCCTTACGGAGCAGGTGGCGGGCCTGCTGCAGCAGCGAGACCTCCGGCCCGGGCTCGCGGCCGGCCGCCGTGAGAAAGGCCAGCGGGTCGGCCTCGACGTCGAGGCAGCCACGGCTGCCGCAGTAGCAGGGCCGGCCGTCGGGGTTGACGGTCAGGTGTCCGACCTCGAGCGCCAGCCCCGAACTCCCGGTGTGCAGGCGCCCGTCGAGGACGAGGGCGCCGCCCACACCCCGGTGCCCGGTCGCCACGCACAGCAGATGCCGGGCGCCGCGCCCCGCACCGTGCCGGTGCTCGGCGAGTGCGGCGAGGTTGATGTCGTTGCCGGCGAAGGCGGGCACGTCCCGGTGGGCCGGGTCAAGGATGCCCGCCGCCCGTACCCGTTCGGTGAAGATCTCGCGTACCGGCGCACCGGCGGGCCAGGCGAGGTGCAGCGGGTTGAGGGCCGCGCCTTCCGGTTCGGCGACGGCCGAGGGAACGGCCAGCCCCGCGCCCAGGCACCGGCGTCCGGTGTGGTGCAGCAGCTGGGCGCCCGCGTCGACGACCGCCGACAACACGTGTACGGGGTCGGCGGGCACGGTCATACAGCCGGGCGCGGTGGCGACGATCCGTCCGCCGAGCCCGACGAGCGCGGCGCGGAAGCCGTCGGCGTGCACCTGGGCGGCGAAGACGACCGGCCCCTTGGGCGCGATCTCGAGCCGGTGCGAGGGCCGGCCCTGCGACCCGGCCGCGGCGGTCGGGTGGGAGTCGACCCGGATGAGCCCGAGCGCCTCCAGCTCGGCGGCGACGGCGCCGGCGGTGGCGCGGGTCACGCCCAGTTCGGCGGTGAGCACGGCACGGGTGGGCGCCCGTCCGGTGTGTACGAGCTCCAGGGCGGGGCCGAGGGCGCTGCGGCCTCTCTCCAGCCGTGTTGTCCGAGTGAGGGTCACTCTCCTATTCTGACTTTGTGCCGAGCCTAAACAAAACATGGACGGCCTCAGTGGGGGGACGGAGCGGCGACACCGCGTACCGGACCCTCACTCGCCTCCGTATCGCCCTGACCACGTTCTTCGCCCTCGACGGCTTCCTCTTTGCCGGCTGGGTCGTCCGCATCCCCGCGATCAAGCACCAGACCGGAGCCTCCACCGGCGATCTCGGCCTGGCACTGCTGGGCGTCTCCGCCGGCGCGGTGGCGACCATGACGGTAACCGGACGGCTGTGCGCCCGCTTCGGCAACCACCCGGTGACGGTCGCATCGGGACTGCTCCTCTCACTCAGCATGGCGCTGCCCGCATTCACCCACTCCGCGCTCACACTCGGGCTGGTGCTGCTGGTCTTCGGCGCGGCGTACGGCGGGATCAACGTCGCCATGAACAGCGCGGCCGTCGACCTGGTCGCCGCCCTGCAACGGCCGGTGATGCCCAGCTTCCACGCCGCCTTCAGCGTCGGCGGCATGCTGGGCGCGGGGCTGGGCGGCGTGGTCGCGGGCCTGCTCCCGCCCGCTCACCACCTGCTGCTGCTCCTGGCGATCGGGCTGGCCGTCACCGCCGCAGCGGGCCGTACGCTCCTCGCCCATCGCGTGCCCGCACCGCCGAAGAAGGAGCAACTCCCGCCGCAACTCCCGCCGTCCGACAGCGGACACCGGCCGACCGGCCGCACCGGGTGGCTGGTCGCCGTGTTCGGCCTGATCGCGCTGTGCACGGCGTACGGCGAGGGGGCGCTCGCCGACTGGGGCGCGCTCCACCTCCAGCAGGATCTGAACGCCCACCCCGGACTGGCCGCCGCGGGGTACTCCGTCTTCGCACTGACCATGACCGTCGGGCGGCTGTCCGGCACCGCCCTGCTGCTTCGCCTGGGCCAGACGCGTGCGCTGGTCGCCGGCGGCGCCACGGCCGCGGTCGGGATGCTGCTCGGGGCGCTCGCTCCGACGGTGTGGCTCGCACTGCTCGGATTCGCCGTCACCGGCCTGGGGTTGGCGAACATCTTCCCGATCGCCATCGGGCGGGCCGGAGCCCTGGCCGGGCCGCGCGGCGTCGCCGCCGCCTCCACACTCGGCTACGGCGGCATGCTGCTCGGCCCTCCCGCGATCGGCTTTCTGGCCGACTGGGCTTCGCTGCCGACCGCGCTCACCACGGTCGCGCTGCTGTCGGGCGTGGCGGCGGTGGTCGCGTACGGCACCCGGCACGCGGTTCGGCCGACGAGCGGCTGACCGGGTGCCACAGCACCCCATGGCGTACCCACGCATGGCACAACGGAGCATTACCGGGAGGTAACTCTCGTGCTAGCGTCACCCCATGTCACGCCGGTCCCTTGATGCGAGGTCGCTGCGCCGGGCCATGAACTGGTGGCCGCCCTATCTGTTCTCCGGGATCCGGGTGCTGGAGATCTCGGGGGACTGGCGCAGCGCACGCGTACGGCTGCGGCTCAGCCGGCTGAACCGCAACTACGTCGGCACGCACTTCGGCGGCTCGCTGTTCTCGATGGGCGACCCGTTCTGGATGCTGCTGACCATGAACAGCCTCGGGCGGGACTACGTCGTGTGGGACAAAGCCGGTGAGATCGAGTTCGTGGCACCGGGGCGCGGCGATGTGTTCACCGAATTCAAGCTGACCGAGGGCGAGTTGGAGCGGATCCGCGAGGCGACGGCCGACGGCGGCAAGGCACTGCCGTGGTTCGAGAACGACATCGTCGCCGAGGACGGCACGGTCGTGGCTCGCGTACGCAAGCAGCTGTACGTACGCCGCAAGCCCGCGAAGAGCCGGTAGCGCCTAGCGCTTCGACAGCATCTTGGCCAGGACGGCCCGCTGGAGCGGCAGCACTTCGGCGTGCCGGGCCCGCCCCGCCTCGGTGAGGGCGACCTGTACGCCCCGCCGGTCCTCGCTGCACATCCCCCGGCACACCAGCCCGTCCTTCTCCAGCCGGCCGATGAGCCGGGACAACGCGCTCTGACTGAGGTGCACGCGGTCGGCGAGCTCCTGGACACGAAAGGCGCCGTCGTCGGCCGCCGAGCCTTCGGCCAGGACGTCGAGCACCTCGAAGTCGCTCGCGCCGATGCCGTGCCGGTGCAGCTCACGGTCCAGTTCACACACGGTGTGCGCGTGGAGAGCGAGGATCTCCCGCCATTGCTCCACCAGCGCCCGATCGGCCTTTTCGGCTGCCATGACCTGCACCGTACCAGAGTGACCGGCTTCAATTGCACCGGAATTAAATGCGCTTGCATTGAATGCGCGTGCATGGAACTGTTGCTGCGCAGGACGACTTCGAGCGACGTCCCCGACCCCCCTCCGCAGCAGCGGAGTCCGCGCCTGCGGGGCACCTCGCTGGTGCCGCGCGCGGTGACGAAGGAGCCGGTCCCGGTCCGCGACTGAGCGGCGCAGGGGATCCGGGGTTCGTACGGGCCGCAGCCCGCCCACGGGGGTGGCGGACTGCGGCCCGTAGTGCTCGCGCCAGTCAGCCGAGCCAGCCCGGGCGCACCAGGCCGGATTCATAGGCGAGCACGACCAGTTGGGCCCGGTCCCGGGCGCCGAGCTTCATCATGGCTCGGCTGACGTGCGTCTTGGCGGTGAGGGGGCTGACCACCAGCCGACGGGCGATCTCCTCGTTGGACAGCCCGATGCCGACCAGCGCCATGACCTCCCGCTCCCGGTCCGTCAACTGCTCAAGCCCGGCGGCCGCGGCGGGCTCCTTGGAGCGGGCCGCGAACTCGGCGATGAGGCGGCGGGTCACGCCGGGAGACAGCAGCGCGTCGCCGGCGACCACCGCTCGTACGGCGCGCAGCAGTTCATCGGGCTCGGTGTCCTTGACCAGGAATCCGCAGGCGCCGGAGCGGATCGCCTCGAAGACGTACTCGTCCAGCTCGAAAGTGGTGAGCATGACCACCTTCACCTCGGCAAGGCCCGGGTCGTCGGTGATCGCGCGGGTGGCCGCGAGGCCGTCGAGCTCAGGCATCCGGATGTCCATGAGCACGACGTCCGGACGCAGCTCGCGCACCAGGGCGAGCGCCTGCTGCCCGTCCGCCGCCTCCCCGACCACCTTGATGTCGGGCTGGGCGTCCAGCAGTGCCCGGAAGCCGGCGCGAACCAGCAGCTGGTCGTCGGCGAGCAGGATGTGGATCACGGCTCCTCCCCCTCCGGTCGCTGGTCGCCGTCCGAGGCGGCCTCAGTCACCGTAGCGGCGGGGCGCAGCGGCAGGCGGGCCAGTACGCGGAAGCCGCCGTCCGGGCGCGCGCCCGCCTCCACCGTGCCGCCGAGCGCCGCCGCGCGCTCCCGCATGCCGACCAGGCCGTTGCCGCCGCCGCTGTCGCCACTGGTGGTGGCCGGGCCCTCGTCGTCGACGCGGATCTCGAGGTGCTGGGGCTCGTAGCGCAGGCGTACGCGGGCCGTGCGCGAGCCGGAGTGCCGGACGACATTGGTCAGGGCTTCCTGGACGATCCGGAAGGCTGCCAGGTCGGCCCCGGCCGGCAGGGCGGCCCGTACGCCCTCGACGGCGACGTCCACCGCCAGCCCGGCGCCGGCGGCCTGCTCGGTCAGCTCGGCCAGCCGCTCCAGGCCCGGGGCGGGCGTACGGGGCGCGTCGCCGGGGGTTCGCAGGGTGTCCAGGACCTGCCGGACCTCGCCCAACGCCTCCTTGCTGGCGGCCTTGATCGTGGTCAGTGCGGTACGGGCCTGCTCCGGGTGCTCGTCGAGGAGAGCCAGGCCGACGCCCGCCTGAACGTTGATCAGCGAGATGCTGTGGGCGAGGACGTCGTGCAGTTCGCGGGCGATCCGCAGCCGCTCCTCGTCGGCGCGGCGGCGCTCGGCCGCCTCCCGCTCGGCACGCTCGCGGGACAGCTGCTCGCGCCGTACCCGGGCGAACTCGGACGCGGCGACGACCGCCCCCACCCAGGCCGCGACCACCAACTCCTCTCCCCATGGGGCGGGGCCGTCGCCGGCCGGCGGCAGATAGCGGTAGAGCCAGTGGACGAGCAGCAGATGACCCGCCCAGAGCATGCCCACGGCCGACCAGGCCGCGTGCCGGTGCCCGGCCACGATGGCGGCGAAGCAGGCCACGGCCACGCTGACGAAGATCGGTCCGTACGGATATCCGGCGCCGAGGTAGAGCAGGGCCGCGGCGGCAGCGCCGAGGACGGTCAGCCTCGGATACCTGCCGCGTACGAGCAGCAGCGCGGGGCCGGTGAGCAGCAGAATGTAGGCGAAGGCGTCGAGGGGCACCCGGTCCGGCTGGTTGTGCGCGGAGAAGTGCGTACCGACCACCTGGAAGACGCCCACCGCGAGGGACGAGATCCACGGCAGTCGTAGGGCGGGCGAGGTCAGCCGGCGGTGCGGCGCCCGCCCGCGCCGTGCGTCGTCGTGAGCCTCCGTCATACGGGCAACGCTAGACCTGGCCGCGGGCGTGCGGCGTCAGCCGGACGAGGTGATCGGAGGTACTCCCGGCGAAGTAGCTCCCGGCCGGGTGCGGGCGCGGATCACGTGTCCACGCCCACGCCGCGCGCGAGGCGTGCGACGGCCCGGTCGAAGAAGGCTTCGCGGGCCTCGATCACGTGGTTGAACTGGCCGAAGACCTCGAAGTTGACCAGGCCGAAGAGCTCGGCCCACGCGGCGACGGCCTCGGCCAGGACGGGCGCGGGCAGCGTCACGCCCAGGGCCCCGCGCAGCCGTTCGGCGTCGCGGAGAACCTCGTCGGGGACGGGATCATCGGGTACTGCTCTCATCTCTCAGAGGAGCACCCATGAGCGCCCACGCCGCCGACCACGTCATGAAGCCGGGCTGGTTCACCGTGAACGTGTTGAACCGCTTGGTCACCTGGCTCACCCGGCGCGGGATCAGTGTGCGGGGCTCGCGCGTCCTGGCCGTGCGCGGTCGCAAGAGCGGCGAGTGGCGCCGTACCCCAATCAACCTGCTGACCGTTGGCGGGCAGCAGTACCTCGTCGCACCGCGCGGCCACGTCCAGTGGACGCACAACATGCGCGCAGCGGGCGGCGGCGAGCTGCACCTGGGCAAGAAGGCGGTGACCTTCACCGCGGTCGAGGTCCCGGACGACGACAAGCCCGAGCTGCTGCGCGCCTATCTGCGCCGCTGGAAGGCCGAGGTCGGTGTCTTTTTCGTCGGCGTCGGCCCGACTCCACCCACGAGGAGCTGCGCCGGATCGCACCCCGGCACCCGGTCTTTCGCATCACGGTCGCCGACTGAGCCACTCCGGACGGCAGGCAGGTCTCAGCCGCGGTCCATCGCGGCGAGCGTCCGACGGGCGATCGAGCTGGTCCGGACGATCTCGGCGAGGGTGGTCTGACCGCGGACGATCTCCGCGAAGACGTTCCAGGCCGGCCGGAAGGTCATGATCGCCGCATGCAGCAGAGCGGGCCTGCGCTCGAAGGCCGCGAGCACCCGCCGCCCGACCCCCATCTCCACGCCCAGCCCCGACTTGATGGCGAAGGCGTAGTTGAGGGCCTGCCGCCGCGCGTCCACCGCGTCGTAAGCATCGGCGATCCGCACGGCCCACTCCCCCGCCAGCCGTCCGGAGCGCAGCGCGTAAGAGATGCCCTCGCGGGTCCACGGCTCCAGCAGCCCGGCCGCATCCCCGCACACCAGCACCCGCCCGCGGGACAGCGGCGAGTCATCGGCCCGGCAGCGGGTCAGATGGCCGGAGGAGATACTGGGCTCGAATCCGGCGAGCCCCAGCCGGGCGATGAAGTCCTCGAGGTAGCGCTTGGTTCCGGCGCCGTCGCCGCGCGCCGAGATGACCCCCACCGTCAGCGAGTCGCCCTTGGGGAACACCCAGCCGTAACTCCCGGGCAGCGGGCCCCAGTCGATGAGCACCCGGCCCGCCCAGTCCTCGGCGACCGTCTTCGGCACCGGGATCTCCGCCTCCAGCCCGAGGTCCACCTGCTCCATCTTGACCCCGACATGGGCCCCTATCCGGCTGGCGCTGCCGTCGGCGCCCACCAGCGCCCGGGCCAGCACGATCTCCCCACCGCTCAGCACGACGGCGACGGTGCGCCGGTCGGGCACGGACGGGCCGTGCTGCTCCACCCGCGAGACAGTCACGCCGGTACGCACCCGGGCCCCCGCCTTCTCCGCCGCCTCGACCAGACCCGCGTCGAACTCGGGGCGGTTGATGAGTCCGAAGAGCATGTGCCGGGAGCGGCGGGTGCGCGCCAGTCGGCCGTTGAGAGAGAAGGTCACGGCGTGCACCCGGTCGCGCAGCGGGAGTTCGAAGCCGGGCGGCAGAGCGTCCCGCGACGGCCCGATGATGCCTCCGCCGCACGTCTTGTACCGGGGCAGTTCGGCCTTCTCCAGCAGCAGCACCCGGCGCCCGGTGCAGGCCGCGGCATACGCCGCCGAGGCGCCCGCCGGCCCCGCGCCCACCACCACGACGTCCCAGACCGTCCCCCAGCTGCCGCCGGGTGGGGGTCCCCCCGGCGAAGCCAGGGGGAGTGCCCCCTCGCTCCCCTGCGCTGCGCTCTCGCTGCTCACCTGTGCTTCTGCTCCCGCTTCGACCTGGCGACCCCGGACCCACAGGCCAGGGGCGGTTCGGCTACCCCAGGCATCCTACGGCGCCGATCACCGCTGCCCCGCTGTGGGAGGATCGGCAGCACATTCGCCGTACACACAGGTGCGCCACAGGTACTCCCCCAGCTACCGCTGGGAGGTGCCCCCAGGATGCAGCCCGAGAACGCACTCACAAGGAGCGTGACCATGGAGCGCAAGCAGCTCGCCGAAACCGTCGCCTCGCTGCTGCCCCGTGCCCGGACGGAGCTGGCCGAGCTGGTCGCCTTCCGGTCGGTCGCCGACCCGGCGCAGTTCCCCAAGAGCGAGTGCGAGGCCGCCGCGGACTGGGTGGCACAGGCGCTGCGCGGCGAGGGCTTCCAGGATGTCGCGGTGCTCGACACCCCCGACGGCACGCAGTCGGTGTACGGCTACGTCCCCGGCCCGGCAGGCGCGCCGACCGTTCTGCTCTACGCGCACTACGACGTGCAGCCGCCGCTGGACGAGGACGCCTGGCTCTCCCCGCCGTTCGAGCTGACCGAGCGCGACGGCCGCTGGTACGGGCGCGGCGCCGCCGACTGCAAGGGCGGCCTGATCATGCACCTCACGGCACTGCGCGCCCTCAAGGCGCACGGCGGCGTCCCGGTCAACGTCAAGGTGATCGTTGAGGGTTCGGAGGAGCAGGGCACCGGCGGCCTCGAGCGGTACGCCGAGGCCCACCCCGAACTGCTCAGCGCCGACACCATCGTCATCGGCGACGTCGGGAACTTCCGCGTCGGCCTGCCGACGGTCACCTCGACGCTGCGCGGCATGACCCTGGTCCGGGTCCAGGTGGACACCCTCGAGGGCAACCTCCACTCGGGCCAGTTCGGCGGCGCCGCGCCCGACGCGCTCGCCGCGCTGATCCGCATCCTTGACTCCCTGCGCGCCGAAGACGGCTCGACGACGGTCGACGGCCTCGACTCCGACGCGCGCTGGGAGGGACTGCAGTACCCGGAGGACGACTTCCGCAAGGACGCCAAGGTCCTCGACGGCGTGGAGCTGATCGGCACCGGTACCGTTGCCGACCGGCTGTGGGCCCGCCCCGCCGTCACCGTCCTCGGCATCGACTGCCCGCCGGTGGTCGGCGCGACCCCGTCGGTGCACGCGAGCGCCCGTGCCCTGGTCAGCCTGCGGGTGCCGCCGGGCGTCGAAGCCACCGAGGCCACCAAGCTGCTCGTCGCTCACCTGGAGGCGAAGGCGCCGTGGGGTGCCCGCGTCGCGGTTGAGCAGGTCGGCCAGGGCCAGCCGTTCCGCGCCGACACCGCCAGCCCGGCCTACGGGGCGATGGCCGCGGCGATGAGCGAGGCCTACGCGGGCGAGGAGATGCAGATCACCGGCCAGGGCGGCTCCATCCCGCTGTGCAACACGCTGGCCGCGCTCTATCCGGAGGCCGAGATGCTGCTGATCGGGCTGAGCGAGCCGGAGGCCCAGATTCACGCGGTGAATGAGAGCGTGTCCCCGCAGGAGCTGGAACGGCTGTCCCTGGCCGAGGCGCTGTTCCTGGTCAACTACGCGGAATCGCAGGGGAATTGAGCGGTACGGCACGGCCCCCTACGACGTGCGGCCTGCGCAGGGTGGGCACCGCAGGCACCGTACGCCCACGGCGAAGGGCGCGGCACCTCGACGACGGTCGCGCCCAGGGGCGCAGGCATGGAGATCATCGAGGCGATGCCCCGGCTGCACATACTCCGGTTCCAGCAGGGGGCGAGCCTCCACGGCTCCCTCTACGTCACGTACGGCGATCTCATCTGTCAAAACCTGGAAGATTCTTCCCGTTTCGGGCGCCGTGCCCCCGTATTGCGTGGGTGCGCCGCGGGGGCAACGTCAGACATCGGATTGCGGCCGATTCCGGAACTGGCCTCTCGTAGGTAGCACCGGAAGGGCAGCCCTCCTGTCAGCGTGTACGCCGCAGAGCGTGTCATGAGTCAAGAAGTTGGCATAGTTTGATCTTGTTCGGGTCGGGATTCTCCATCTTTGGAGGGCTCCTCATCGTGTTCGCGTGAGCGTGGGTAGGCGACCGGAAGTAGGCCTGGCGCGGTGTGCGGCCTCCGATCAGGGGCAGCGGTCCGCGAGGACGCAGAACTCGTTCCCCTCTGGGTCGGCAAGTACGACCCAGCTCTCATCGCCTTGGCCGACGTCGGCGTGTCGAGCACCTAGGTCGAGCAGGCGACGGACCTCTTCGTCTTGCGTCGTGTCGGTTGGGTTGACGTCGAGGTGGAGCCTGTTCTTGACGGTCTTGCCCTCGGGCACGTGCGCAAATGTCAACCTCGGTGGCACTGGGCCACGGTGGTTCTTGCCTTCAGGCACCATAGGGGAGCCAATTGTGACAATTCCGTCGTCTTCGTCTTGCACCTCGTAGTCAAGGACCGAGCACCAGAACCGGGCGAGACCGTTGGGATCGGCACAGTCGATCGCAAGCTCGGTGAACTTACTGGTCATGTCAGGACCTCCAGTCAAGCAGCGGGTCCGCCAAAGGCCACACGCCAATCGCAGTGTTCGACGGCGAGGTAAGCCGCGCGTGGTGTGCGTTCGTCGAGGGCCTGGCGGGGTCACAGAGTGTTGTAGGTGTGGCGGAACATGTCGACTTCGACGGCGAGGGCGTTGCCGCCGCCGATGGTGGCGCGGTAGAGACGTTCGTACTTCAGCGTGCCGAAGAACCGCTCGACTACGCCGATGCTCTGTGGGCTCCTCACCCGTGTGCGGACGTGACGGAACAGCGGGTCGTCGCCGGCGAACGCGTCAGCGAAGGCTCGGCGTGTTCAACGTCGACCGGGCTCAGGCCCTGGAGACGTTCCGGCTGGCCGCGCTCGACGCGCAGACGGCCTGTTTCGGGCACGGGGACCTGCTGGTTGGCGACGCCGCCGGTCGGCTGCGAGTGTCAGCCGGCCGGCACGCCGGCCTCGAGGTTGAGGACGGTGGACCGCTCGCGGGCGCGCAGCGCCCAGCGCAGCCGGTGGAAGCGCTCGGCCGGCAGCAACTGCTCGGCCTCCTGCTCTGTGACGAAGCGGTGGCCGCGCAGCTCGGAGCCGGGCAGCAACAGCCGCTCGGCGCGGTCGTCGTCGAGGCGGCCACCGTCGAACAGGAGCCGCAGACCGCCGAAGGCGGGCGGCGCCGGCGGCTCCCAGTCGACGACCAAGAGCCGTGGTACGCGGTCGAGTTCGATGCCGAGCTCCTCGGCGACCTCGCGTATGCCGGCGCGGGCGGGCGCCTCGCCGGATTCGACGACACCGCCGGGAAACTCCCAGCCGGGCTTGTAGGTGGGGTCGACGAGCAGCACCCGGTCCTGCGCGTCGAACAGGAGCACCCCGGCCGCCAGGGTCTCGGCAGTGGGCTCGGGCGTCTGCACGATGTCGCACGCCCCGGCACCGGTGCGTACGGCTTCGGCGACCTGCTCGGCCGTCTGCCGGGGGGTGAGGCCGGAGGTGTCGACGACGTGCGCGTCGGCGGTGAGCCAGGGCAGTGCGGCCTGGTACGGGGCGAGGCCGGCGAGGCACCGGTCCCGTACGGAAGCGCTGGCCTCGGCGTCGCCCGGGATCTCCTCCCGGGCGGCGATCCGCTGCCGAAGGATCGTTTCATCGGTGTGCAGCAGGATGTGCCGAACCGGAATACGGCGGCCCGCGAAGCCGCCGAATATCTCGTCGCGGTACTCCTGCCGCAGCAGGGTCATCGGCGCGACCAGGCATCCGCCAACTTCTCCGAGCAGAGCCGCCCCGGTCTCCACGACGAGCCGCCGCCAGGACGGCAGGTCCTGGTAGTCCGTGACCTCCTCCAGGCGCTTGCGGGGCAGCATCATCCGCAGGCCGTTGCCGACGAGCTGTGGGTCGTAAAACGTGCTGCCGGGGATCAGGTCCACCAGTTCGCGCGCGGTGGTGGTCTTGCCCGTGCCGAACGCACCGTTCAGCCAGACGATCACGATTCCCCCTCGGTGGGTGGTAACCCTCAGTGGACTGCCCGCAACACCATGGCCACGGATTCGCTCTCTGGCAAGGTGCCCTCGCCATTGCCTGCGCCGAGGCGCAGACCGGGAACAAGTGCCGCTGGAAAAGCCGAAAGAGCCAGGCCCGTGGCAAGGGCGCCGGTCACCGAGCCGACGGCGAGCACGGTCCGACTCGACCCAACACAACCGAACGCGACTGCCGGGAACACTCACTGCCTGGAGTGGCGCATCCCGGGGCTTGACGCGTCATCACACCATCGCTACGACGGCTATTCCAACAGAGCCGAACACGCTCTATCGTCAGCGCTGTCTCCGTCCTCACCGGGGGCCGAACCCGCACCGCGGCCTTCCCCGCGGCCTCCCCGCCGACGGCAGGTGCGGGGCGCGATCTGACACGGGCTTGATGCGACGTCAGGCCCGGGTCAGACCCGGGTCGGGTACGACGAAGGCGGCGGCCGCCGCGCCGACCAGGCCCGCGTCGGTGCCCGTCTGGGCCGGGACGACCTCCAGATCCTGGACGAAGGAGAGCGTGGCGTAGTCCCGCAGTGCGCGCCGCAGCGGCGCGAACAGCACCTCGCCCGCCGTGGACACTCCCCCGCCCACCACCGCGATCTCGATCTCCACCAGCGTGGCCGCCGCAGCGATACCGGCGGCGAGGGCCTGTGCGGCCCGCTCGAAGGACACCCGGGCGATCGGATCGCCGGCCTGGGCCGCGCGTGCGACGGCGGCCGCGGTGGTGTCGCCATCCGGGCCGGGGCGCCAGCCCTGCTCCAGGGCCCGCCGGGCGATGTTGGGCCCGCTCGCGATCCGCTCGACGCAGCCTCGCGCACCGCACGGGCACGGGTCGCCGTCCAGGTCCACGCTGATGTGCCCGATGTGCCCGGCGTTGCCGGTCGGGCCCGGGTAGGGCCGCCCGCCGAGCACCAGCCCGCCGCCGACTCCCGTCGAAACCACCAGGCACAGGGCGTTGGACCGGCCGCGGGCCGCGCCCTGCCAGTGCTCGGCGGCGGTCATCGCCACCCCGTCCCCGACCAGTGTCACCGGCCGTCCGCCGACGGCTGACCGGACGTGCTCCACCAGCGGGAAGTCGCGCCACCCGGGCACATTGACAGGGCTGACCGTGCCGGTGGAGGCGTCGACCGGACCCGCGCTGCCGATGCCGACGGCGGTCGCGTACGGCCACCGGGCGTCGGCCGCGAGTTCATCGAGGACCGCGGTGACCGCGGCCATGACGGTCGCACCGTCCCCCTGGGCCGGAGTGGGCCGCTGGGCCCGTACGAGCAGTCGGCCGCCACCGTCGACCAGCGCCCCGGCGATCTTGGTGCCACCGATGTCGAGGGCGGCGACGAAGTCGTTGTGCATCGGGGGCGTCTCTCCTGGTGGGCGTGGTCGAGGGGCGGTGTGGGGGCTTCAGTCTCCCTGGATGTGACAACGTTGTCCAGGGCCTATGCTCGTAGCCGTCTCGCCCGCCCGCCGAACAGGAATCGAGCACTGTGGCCGACACCGCCCCCAGCCACGCCGCGCGCCGCCGCTACGGCACCCGGCCGACCATGAAGGACGTCGCCGCCCGTGCCGGCGTCGGCCTGAAGACGGTCTCCAGGGTGGTGAACGGCGAGCCGGGCGTCACGCCGGACACCACGCGCCGCGTCCAGGAAGCGATCGACTCCCTCGGTTTCCGCCGCAACGACAGCGCCCGCGTTCTGCGCAAGGGCCGTACGGCGAGCATCGGGCTGGTTCTCGAAGACCTCGCGGACCCCTTCTACGGACCCATGAGCCGCGCCGTGGAGGAGACCGCCCGCGCGCACGGCGCCCTGCTGATCCACGGCTCCAGCGCCGAAGACCCGGAGCGCGAACGGGAGTTGGTCCTGGCCTTCTGCGCCCGCCGGGTGGACGGCCTGGTGGTGGTCCCGGCCAGCGACGACCACCGCTACCTGGAGCCCGAGATAGCCGCCGGGGTGGCCACGGTGTTCGTGGACCGCCCCCCGGGCCGGATCGACGCGGATGTGGTGCTGACGGACAGCTTCTCCGGCGCCCGGGACGGCGTCGCGCATCTCATAGCCCACGGCCACCGCCGCATCGGCTTCATCGGCGACCAGCCGCGTATCCACACCGCGTCCGAGCGGCTGCGCGGCTACCGCGCCGCCATGGCGGACGCCGGACTTCCGGTCGCCGAGGACTGGGTGTCGCTCGGGCCCACCGACCCGGAGCGTGTGCGGTCCGCGACGTTGGCCATGCTGGACGCTCCGGAGCCGGTGACCGCAGTGTTCTCCGGGAACAACCGGGTGACGGTGACCGTCGTACGCGTTCTCGCCGGGCGGCCGCGACCGGTCGCCCTGGTCGGCTTCGACGACTTCGAGCTGGCCGACCTTCTCTCCCCCGCCGTCACCGTCGTCGCCCAGGACGCCGCGCAGTTGGGGCGTACGGCCGCGGAACGGCTCTTCCGGCGACTGGACGGCGCGGCGGTCGAGCCGGCCCGGGTGGAACTGCCGACCCGCCTGATCGTCCGGGGTTCGGGCGAGCTGCCCCCGCCCTCGGATCTGGCCTGACGGGTCATCACCCCGGCCTGACGGATCAGCAGATCGGCAGGCCCGGGACCGGCGCGTCGTTGTCCCCGCCCTTGATGTACACGTCGCTGACGAACACATTGGTGTTCCCGCTGTCGTCATCGGTCTTGGCCCACCAGACATTTGTCCACTGACCGTAGGTCTCCCGGCGGCCCTTGGTCTGGCAGAAGAAGTAGTTGGTGCCCGCATTGAGCGTGCCGACCTTGTTGCCGGCCGCGTCGTAGGAGTCCGCGGTGCGCCAGACCTCGCAGTTGTACTTCCCGCCGCCGATGGCGTGGCAGACCGGCTCAGGGGTCGGCTCCTGGCCGCCTCCGCCGTCGCCGCCGTTGGAGCCGCCGATGGCACCGCCGGTCGTCGTCGTGGAACCGCCTCCGTCATGCCCTCCCGAGCCCGATCCGGAACCGGAACCGGAACCGGAGCCGGAGCCGTCGGCACGGGACGACCCGCCCGTGTCGCCGCCGCCGGTGGACGTGCCGTCTCCGCCGCCGCCCGACTTGCTGTCCTGCGGCGCCGTCGCCTTGTCCGACGGCTTCCTACGCTCCACCTTCGCGCCGACCGCCTTGCCGCCCTCCGGCGCACCGGACGGGGACGCCGACGTCGCTCTCGCGACGACCTGCTCGGACGCACCGGAACCGGAGCCGCTCGTCAGGACGGCGGTTACGCCGGCACCGGCCAGGACGACCACGGCGACCGCCGCGGCCAGGACCACCCGTCCGCGCCTGCGGCCACCGGCGGAGTCGGAGGAACTGCCGCTCGTCACCAGTGGCGCATCGGCGGCGGTCGGCCCTGCGGGTACAGGCTCCGTAACGGGCACCGGCCGTACCGGCACCGACTCGGTCGGCAGCGCATACCCGGGCGTTGGCAACGGCAAGGCCGCTCCGAGGGCGGTGCCGCTCGGCCCGTCCGGTCGCGGTGCGCCTGCCGGCGCGCCCGTGCCGAGCTTCGCCGTCGGTACGTCGCCGACGCTCGCGGACGCGGCCGTGGCCGCCGTCCCGGAGGCCCCCGCCCCCGCCGTCCCGTCGTACGGCAGACCCGCCGCCACCGCCTCCAGCAAGGCCCGGGCGCGCTGCGCGTCCGGTCGCGCCGCCGGGTCCTTGTGCATCAACTCCCGCAGCACCGGCGTCAACGGCCCCGCCCGCCGGGGCTCCGGCAGCGGCTCGGTGACGATCGCGGTCAGCGTGGACCACGTCGACGTACGCCGGAACGGCGAGCCACCCTCCACCGCCGCGTACAGCGTCGCCCCGAGCGACCAGATGTCGGACGCGGGCCCCGGCTCCTGCCCCTGGGCCCGCTCGGGCGCCAGGTAGTCCAGCGAGCCGACGAGCGAGCCGGTGCTGGTGAGCCGGGCCGAATCTCCGTCGCCCGGGTCGTCCATGGCCGCGATACCGAAGTCGGTGAGCAGCACCCGGCCTGCCCCGAGGGACTCCCCCGCCCCGGCTGCCTGGAGATCGAGCATGATATTGCCCGGCTTGACGTCGCGGTGCAGTACCCCGGCGCGATGGGCCGCGTCCAGGGCATCCAGCACCTTCGCGCCGATCGCCGCGGCCTCGCGTGGCTCCAGCACCTCGCGCTCCCGCAGCACATCGTCGAGCGACGGCCCGTCGACGAGCTCCATCACGATGACGGGGCGGCCGTTGTCGTCGGCGACGTCGTGTACCGCGACAACTCCGGGGTGCCGAATCCGGGCCGCGGCCCGCGCCTCACGCTGCATCCGCCGCCGCAGACCGGTGAGTTCACCGGCGGAGGCGTCGCTGAAGGTGCGCAGTTCCTTGACGGCGACCTCGCGGCCCAGCACCTCGTCAACCGCTTGGCATACGACGCCCATGCCGCCGCGGCCCAACTGCCGCACCACGCGGTACCGGCCGGCGAGCAGCCGGCCCGTACTGCCCTGCTCGCCGGTCTCATTCTGCTCGTTCTCCCCCGAAGCCACGGCCACCCCGCTCGTTGCGAACTCCTGCGTGTGGCCGACAGCCTAGTGCCGTGTCAGCGGCACTAGAGGGCGGGCGCGGCTGCGCCGAACGAGCGTCAGCCCTTGGCCGGGCGGCCCGCCAGTCCGTCGAGGTCGGCCCGGGTCAGGCCGGTGAGGGAGGTGACCTCGCCGTTGTCCACGGCGCCGCAGTCGAGGCCGCGCAGCAGATATCCGCTCAGAGCCTTTGCGGTGGCGGGCTCGTCCATCACATCGCCGCCCGCACGGTTCACGTACGCGGCCAGGCGGGCCGCTGCCTGCTCCAGCCCCTCGCGGTAGAAGGCGTAGACGGCGGCGTAGCGGGTGGGGAGGTGGCCCGGGTGCATGTCCCAGCCCTGGTAGTAGGCGCGGGCCAGCGAGCGGCGCACCAGGCCGTAGTGCAGCTTCCAGGCGTCGTGGACCTGGGCGGTCGGGCCGACGGGCAGCACGTTGGTCGAGCCGTCGGAGAGCCGGACCGCGGTGCCGGCGGCCGCGACCTGCATGACCGCCTTGGCGTGGTCGGCGACGGGGTGGTCCATGGACTGGTAGGCGGCGCTGACGCCGCAGGAGGCGCTGTAGTCGAAGGTGCCGTAGTGCAGACCGGTGGCGCGGCCCTCCGCCGCGTCGATCATGGCGGCGACCGTGGCCCGCCCGTCAGGGCCGAGAATCGCCTGGGTGGTCTCGATCTGGATCTCGAAGCCGATCCGGCCGGGCTCCAGGCCGCGGGCCTTCTCGAACGCGTCGCACAGCCGGGTCATGGCGGCGACCTGCTGGGCGTAGGTGACCTTGGGCAGGGTGAGGACGAGCCCGTCGGGCAGCCCGCCGGCCTCCATCAGCCCGGTGAGGAAGATGTCCAGGGTGCGGATGCCGCGGTCGCGGACAGCGGCCTCCATGCACTTCATACGGATGCCCAGGTACGGGGGCGCGGTGCCGGCGGCGAAGGCGTCGGCGACCAGCCGCGCGGCCCGAGCCGCGGCGGCGTCCTCCTCGGCGTCGGGACGGGGGCCGTAGCCGTCCTCGAAGTCGATCCGCAGGTCTTCGATGGGCTCGCGCTCGAGCTTGGCGCGCACCCGCTCGTAGACCGGCTCGGCGAGCTCGTCACTCAGGCCGAGGACGGCGGCGAGGGAGGCGGCGTCGGGGGCGTGTTCGTCAAGGGCGGCGAGGGCCTGGTCGCCCCAGGAGCGCACGGTGCCGGCGGCGATCACGTCGCCGGGGACGTAGACGGTGTGCACGGGCTGCCGGGTGCCGGGGTCACCGGGGTAGCGCCGGGCGAGCTCGGAGTCCACCTCGGCCAGCGAGGCTCCGATGTCCTCGCGCACCGCGTCCGCGAGGCTCGTTGCCACCGTCTCATGCTGGCCCATCCGACACCCTCCTGCTTTCCGCTTGCCGGAATCAACAATCCGTAGAGCGAAGCTATCCGCGCCCTGCCTTGCAGGTCAACACCCACTGCGTACGCACGAGGCGACCACCAAGTCGACGACGGCCACCTCACACAGACCCCTCGGGCCCGCACCCGCACCAGCCACTTCGCGCGACTTCGCCCCGCCGAACAACTCGGCGGGGCGAAGTGAACAGGACCCCGGATGAACCAACAGCATCCGCAGGGCGCGTACGGGGCCTTCGAGGCAAAGGTTCAGCCCTTGCGGGACTTGACCTCTTCGGTCAGCTGCGGGACGACCTCGAACAGGTCGCCGACCACGCCGTAGTCGACCAGGTCGAAGATCGGGGCCTCCGCGTCCTTGTTGATGGCCACGATGGTCTTCGAGGTCTGCATACCGGCACGGTGCTGGATCGCGCCGGAGATGCCCGCCGCGACGTACAGCTGCGGCGAGACGGACTTGCCCGTCTGGCCGACCTGGTTGGAGTGCGGGTACCAGCCGGCGTCCACGGCGGCGCGGGAGGCACCGACCGCGGCACCCAGCTCGTCGGCCAAGGTCTCGATGATGTGGAAGTGCTCGGCACCGCCCACGCCACGGCCGCCGGAGACCACGATCGCGGCCTCGGTCAGCTCCGGGCGGCCGGTCGACTCACGCGGGGTGCGGGAGACGATCTTGGTGCCCTTGGCCAGGTCACCGAAGGTCACGGACAGCTGCTCGACGGTGCCGGCGGCCGGGGCGGCCTCCGGGGCGGCCGAGTTGGGCTTGACGGTGATGACCGGGGTGCCCTTGGTGACACGGGACTTGGTGGTGAAGGCGGCGGCGAACACCGACTGGGTGGCCACCGGGCCCTCGTCGCCGGCCTCCAGGTCGACCGCGTCGGTGATGATGCCGGAACCGATACGGACCGCCAGGCGGGCGGCGATCTCCTTGCCCTCGGCGGAGGACGGGACGAGCACGGCGGCCGGCGACACCTGCTCGTACGCGGCCTGCAGCGCGTCCACCTTCGGTACGACGAGGTACTCGCCGAACTCCGGCGCGTCGGCGGTGAGGACCTTCACCGCGCCGTACTCGGCCAGGGTCGCGGCGGCGGTGTCGGCGCCGGCACCCAGGTGCACGGCGACCGGCTCACCGATGCGGCGGGCGAGCGTGAGCAGTTCAAGAGTGGGCTTGCGGACGGCGCCGTCCACGTGGTCGACGTAGACGAGAACTTCAGCCATTACTACTCCTGGGCGGGATATCCGGACTTCGGCCGGAGGAAGGCGATTTGATCTAGGCTCCAGCCCGCGCCGCTCGGCGCCGGGCAGGGCTTGTCCGTCGTGAGACCGTCTTGACGGCCAAGCGAGAAGCCCTTCGGGGCGGAGTCACGGGATTGCTCTCCTGCGTGCAATCCGTGGGGGCACGGGTCATGTTGCAACCGGCCCGCGCCGCCGCTTCCGCTAGATGAACTTCTGGCCCGCGAGGAACTCCGCGAGCTGCTTGCCGCCCTCGCCCTCGTCCTTGACGATCGTGCCGGCGGTACGGGCCGGGCGCTCGGCGGCGGAGTCGACCTTGGACCAGGCGCCCTCGAGGCCGACCTCGTCCGCCTCGATGTCCAGGTCGGACAGGTCCAGGGACTCCACCGGCTTCTTCTTGGCCGCCATGATGCCCTTGAACGACGGGTAGCGGGCCTCACCGGACTGGTCGGTCACCGACACCACGGCCGGCAGCTGCGCCTCGAGCTGCTCGCTCGCCGCGTCGCCGTCGCGGCGGCCCTTGACCACACCGTCCTCGACAGAGACCTCGGACAGCAGGGTGACCTGCGGAACGCCGAGGCGCTCGGCCAGGATCGCGGGCAGGACGCCCATAGTGCCGTCGGTGGAGGCCATACCGCAGACCACCAGGTCGTAGCCGATGTGCTCGATGGCCTTGGCCAGGACCAGCGAGGTGCCCAGCGCGTCGGTGCCGTGCAGATCGTCGTCCTCAACGTGGACGGCCTTGTCGGCGCCCATGGACAGCGCCTTGCGCAGCGCGTCCTTGGCGTCCTCCGGCCCGACGGTGACCACGGTGATCTCCGCGTCGTCCGCCTCGTCCGCGATCTGGAGGGCCTGCTCGACGGCGTACTCGTCGAGCTCGGACAGCAGGCCGTCGACGTCATCACGGTCGACGGTCAGGTCCTCGGCGAAGTGCCGGTCGCCGGTGGCGTCAGGCACGTACTTCACACAGACAACGATCCTCAAGCTCACGCCGGCTCTCCTACTGCATTGTGATTTCCGTGCTGCCTTGTGCTGGCAGCATAGGCCGCTTTCGGGGCGGATCCCGGTCGGAGCGGCCCGCGCTCCGCCCAAGAATATTACTCGTCAGTACAGTCGTCGCTTTCCCGGTTATCAAGGCCGGTGAACTGTGACTTTGCCCATGGTTGGGCCGGGTGCGCCCCCTATCGGGGGCTCGGCTCGCCTCCGGGCTCCCCCTGAGGGGCACTCGCTAACGCTGGGGGTACCCCCACCCGGGCCGTCAGGCCCAGAGGGACTACCCGCTGGGGGATTTCGACACCGGCGCCCTTCGGCTCGCTCACCGTCATTCGCGAAGCGCTTTGTAGCGGCCCTGGTGATACAGCAGCGGCCGGCCGGCGCCGTCGGGATCCCCGGACACGACCTCGGCGATGACGACCCGGTGATCGCCGGCCGGAACCCGGGCCACCACCCGGCACACCAGCCAGGCGAGCACGCCGCCGAGCACGGGCACCCCGTACGGCCCGGGCTCCCAGCGGGTGGGCGGGGCGAACCGGTCGGCGCCGCCGCGCGCGAAGGTCATGGCCAGCTCCCGCTGGTGCTCGCCGAGGATGTGGACGCCGACGTGCTCCGCCTCCGCGATGACCTGCCAGCTGGAGGAACCGACACCGACGCCGAAGGAGATCAGCGGGGGTTCGGCGGCCACGGAGGTGAGAGAGGTCGCGGTGAAGCCGACCGGGCGCGCCCCCTGCGCCGTGATCACTGCGACACCGGCCGCGTGCCGGCGGAAGGTGGCGCGCAGGAGGCCGGAGGTGGCGAGCTGGGGTGTGCGGAGACTGGGCGTTGCCGTCATGGAGTTGTCCTTCTGGAAGGGGCGAGCGAGCCGGATCCGATGCATGAGGGCGTAGAGCATCAGGGGCTCGGACAGCGCGCGCTCGCGCTCCGGGGGTGGTCTGTATGGACTCGCCCGCAGAGAAGGGTTCCTGGCCGCATTACGTCAGACTGACGACGCGCGGTTCACAGCGTCAAGGCTGATCCGGCAGATGCGATCGGGATCACCACAGGCCGTGGTCGGCCCCTCACACGGCTTCCCCGAGCGCGGCGATGACATCCGCCTTGCGCGGCCGGCCCGACGCACGGCGCACAATGCGCCCGTCCTTGTCGAGGACCAGCACGGTGGGGGTGCGCAGGATCTGCAGGGACCGTACGAGATCCAGGTGCGCCTCGGCGTCGATCTCCACATGGGCGACGCCGTCGACCATCCCGGCGACGTCCGCGAGGGTCCGCCGGGTCGCCCGGCAGGGCTGGCAGAAGGCGGTGGAGAACTGCACCAGCGTCGCCCGCTCCCCCAGCTCCGCGCCCAGCTCAGCCGCGCCCAGGCGCTTCTCACCGTCGCGACCGCGCACCTTCATCCTCCCGGCCCGTCGCGTGTGCAGCACACCGAAGGCGCTCGCCGCCGCGAGCACCGCCAGGCAGACCACCAGTCCCGTCATGTCGGGGTGCAGCGTTCACACGACCGCAGGAATTCCCGGGTCACGTGGCCGAATCACTGCGGCATGCTGGGCGGCATGCAGATCGACGTACGAGGACCGAGGTTCGGAGCCGCCGTGACCACGGCCGTGCTCGCCGCCGTCGTCATCTCCCCCAGCCTTCGGCCGGGAGGTGCCCCCATCAGCGTCTGGCTGCTGGCCTGGCAGGCGGTGTGTTTCGCGGTGGGCGCGGCAGCCGGGGTGCAGCGCTCGCCGTACGGCTGGCTGTTCCGGGTGGTGGTGCGCCCGCGGCTGGGGCCGCCGACGGAGTTCGAGGACCCGCGGCCGCCGCGGTTCGCCCAGGCGGTCGGGCTGTTCTTCGCGGCTGTCGGCCTGCTCGGGTACGCCGTGGGGCCGCAGTGGCTGGGCACGGCCGCCGCCGGCTGCGCACTCGCGGCGGCATTCCTCAACGCGGCCTTCGGCTACTGCCTCGGGTGCGAGATGTACCTGCTGCTACGCCGTGTCCGCGGGGTGACGTGACGAGGATCTCCCGGCGAACGGCCGCCAGGACTGGCCCTGGCGGCCGTTGTTCAGGCACGATCGCCGGAGCCGAAAACCTACGGCCGCGTAAGTTCCGCCGGGAGAGCCCTCCCCGGGTACAGAAGGGGTCCTCCGCGATGGCAGAGCTCGTCTACAAGCCGGTGATCGGCTTCGCCCACGCCATGTTCAAGGCGCTCGACCTGCGCTTCGACATCCAGGGGACCGAGCACGTACCGGCGCGTGGCGGGGCGGTCCTGGTCAGCAATCACATCGGCTATCTGGACTTCGTGTTCTGCGGGCTCGCCGCCCGGCCCGCCAAGCGGCTGGTGCGGTTCATGGCGAAGGAATCGGTCTTCCGGCACAAGGTGTCCGGGCCGCTGATGCGGGCGATGAAGCACATCCCGGTGGACCGCTCACGGGGCGAGCACGCCTACGAGCACGCGCTCAACGCGCTGCGCTCGGGCGAGGTCGTCGGGGTGTTCCCGGAGGCGACGATCTCCCCGTCCTTCACGCTGAAGAACTTCAAGTCGGGTGCCGCGCGGCTGGCGCAGGAGGCGGGCGTGCCGCTGCTGCCGATGGCGCTGTGGGGCACCCAGCGGCTGTGGACCAAGGGGCGGCCGCGCAACCTGGGCCGCGACCACATCCCGATCACGATGCGGGTGGGCGAGCCGATGCCGGCGGACCCGGCCGAGTCGGCGGTGAGCCTCACCGATCGGGTACGCGGCCGGGTCCAGGAACTGCTGGAGGCGGCGCAGCGCGCGTACCCCGTACGCCCCAAGGGCCCGGACGACACCTGGTGGATCCCGGCGCACCTCGGCGGCACCGCCCCGGCCCCCGCCCAGGCGGGCACCACGCACCGCGACCGAGGCTGAGCAGCACTTATCGCCGCGGCGCTGAGGGGTGGTGCCAACATCGCGGGCCGCACGGCATTCTGTGCCCTTCAGCGCCGTATTCATCACCAGGTCTCTCTGGGCTGCCGCTGCCGGCCGTCGCCCGTGTGCGCGGTGGCTTCCGGTCCGGCCGTTCCCATCGAAAGGCGGGCGCACAAGGTGCGCGCGCTGCTCGATGTTCCCGGCATGCCGAATTCCGCTCTGTGAGAGGCGTTCTGCCGTGCTCCTTTCAGCCGGAAAAGGGGCCGGCGACGGTCGTCCGGACCGGCGTCGGCCACGGTGCGCGCCGGGGCAGGGATCTATCGCTTGCCCATCTCCTCCTGGACGGCAGCGACGAAGCCGTCCACATCGGCCTCGGTGGTGTCGAACGAGCACATCCACCGGACCAGTCCGGCCGCCTCGTCCCAGAAGTAGAAGCGGTAGTGCTTCTGCAGCCGTTCGGAGACGTCGTGCGGCAGGACCGCGAACACGGCGTTGGCCTCGACGGGGTGGACGATCTCCACGCCCTCCACCGCCCGCGCCCCTGCCGCCAGCCGCTGGGCCATCGCGTTGGCGTGCGCGGCGTTGCGCAGCCACAGGTCCCCGGCGAGCAGCGCCTCGAACTGCACGGAGACGAAGCGCATCTTGGAGGCGAGCTGCATCGACAGCTTGCGCAGATGCTTCATCGCGCGCACCGCGTCCGGGTTGAGCACCACGACGCACTCGCCGAAGAGCAGCCCGTTCTTGGTGCCGCCGAAGGAGAGCACATCCACGCCGGCGTCCGTGGTGAACGTCCGCAGCGGCACGCCGAGGGTGGCCCCGGCGTTGGCGATGCGCGAGCCGTCGAGGTGGACCTTCATCCCGCGCTCGTGCGCGTGCTCGCAGATCGCCCGGATCTCGTCGGGGGTGTAGCAGGTGCCCAGTTCGGTGGTCTGGGTGATCGACACCACCTGCGGCTGGGCGCGGTGCTCGTCGTCCCAGCCGTACGCCTCGCGGTCGATCAGCTCCGGGGTGAGCTTGCCGTGCTCGGTCGGTACGGTCAGCAGCTTCAGACCGCCGACCCGCTCGGGCGCACCGCACTCGTCGACGTTGATGTGCGCGGTGTCGGCGCAGATGACCGCACCCCACCGCTCGGTGAGGGCCTGGAGTGCGACGACGTTGGCACCGGTGCCGTTGAAGACCGGATAGGCCTCGGCGCGCGGGCCGAAGTGGCCGCGGAAGACCTCCTGCAGATGCGCGGTGTAGTCGTCCTCGCCGTAGGCGATCTGGTGACCGCCGTTGGCGAGGGCGATCGCCGCCAGGATCTCCGGGTGCACGCCCGCGTAGTTGTCGCTGGCGAAACCGCGCACCTGGGGATCGTGGTGGCGCTGGGCGTCGGTCGTCGTCACGGTTGCGGGGTCAGCCACAGGCGCTTTCCGTTCACTTCCTCGGCGGGCCGGTCCCAGACGCCGACGATGGCCTCGGCCAGCTCCTTGACGTCGGTGAAGCCCGCGAACTTCGCATGGGGGCGCTCGGCACGCATGGCGTCGTGCAGCAGCGCCTTCACCACCAGGATGGCAGCTGCCGCGGACGGCCCTGCCTCGCCCCCGAGCTTGGCGAAGGAGTCGCCGAGCGCGAGCGTCCACGCCTCGGCGGCGGACTTGGCGGCGGCGTACGCGGCGTTGCCGGCGGTGGGCTTGCTCGCACCGGCCGCGCTGATCAGCACATAGCGCCCGCGACCGCTGCGCTGCAGCACGTCGTGGAAGGCGAGCGAGGTGTGCTGCACGGTCCGGATGAGCAGGTTGTGGAGGGTGTCCCAGTCGGCCAGAGGCGCGTCGGCGAAGGTCTTGCTGCCGCGCCAGCCGCCCACGAGATGGATCAGGCCGTCTACGCGGCCGTACTCCTTCTCCGTACGGTCGGCCCACTCCCGGGTCGCGTCGAGGTCGAGCAGGTCCACGGTGTCGCCGGTGACGGTCGCGCCGCCGTGGGCGTAACGGGCCTGGTCGACGGCCTCGGCGAGCCGCGCCGCGTCCGCGTCGGAAGCGACGACGGTGGCGCCCGCCTCCGCGAGGCGCAGCAGGGTCGCGCGCCCGGCCGGGCCTGCCGCACCCGCCACCGCCACCACGGCACCCTCGAGGGAGCCCTTGCCGTTGCTGGTCATGCTCGTTGCCTCCTCGCCACTCCCGCTCACGCGGCATCCGGTGCACGCACCGGCTCCACTGGAGCGGCTGTTGCCGCGCCCTCTTCTGCGACGCTCTGCGCGGTGATGCCCTTGGTCGAGGCGATCACATTCTTCAGCTTCTTGGCCAGCGCCTCGTAGAACATACTCAGCGGGAACTCATCCGGAAGCACGTCGTCGACGAGCTTGCGCGGCGGCTGCGACAGGTCGAGCGCGTCGGGGCCCTTGTGCCACGTGGAGCCGGGGTGCGGGGCGAGGTAGGTCGAGACCAGGTCGTACGCGGCGAACCAGTGGACCAGCTTGGGGCGGTCGATGCCGTCGCGGTACAGCTTCTCGATCTCGGCGCAGAGCTGGTTGGTGACCTGCGGGGCACGGTCCCAGTCGATGTGCAGCTTGTTGTCGGTCCAGCGGACGACGTCGTGCTGGTGGAGATAGGCGAACAGCAGCTGGCCGCCGAGCCCGTCGTAATTGCGCACCCGGTCACCGGTGACCGGGAAGCGGAACATCCGGTCGAAGATCACCGCGTACTGGACGTCACGGGCCTGGGCGACGCCCTCGGCATCGAGCTTCACGGCCTCCTTGAAGGCGGTGAGGTCGCAGCGCAGCTCCTCCAGCCCGTACATCCAGAACGGCTGGCGCTGCTTGATCATGAAGGGGTCGAACGGCAGGTCGCCGTGGCTGTGGGTGCGGTCGTGGACCATGTCCCACAGCACAAAGGCCTCCTGGCAGCGCGCCTGGTCGTCGAGCAGCGCCCGGATGTCCTCGGGGAGGTCGATGCTCAGGGCCTCGACGGCGGCCTTGCTGACGCGGCGGAAGCGCGCGGCCTCGCGGTCGCAGAAGATGCCGCCCCAGGTGAAGCGCTCAGGGGCCTCGCGGACGGCGATGGTCTCGGGGAAGAGAACCGCGGAGTTGGTGTCGTAGCCGGAGGTGAAGTCCTCGAAGGTGATGCCGAGGAAGAGCGGGTTGTCGTAGCGCGTGCGCTCCAGCTCCGCCAGCCAGTCCGGCCAGACCACGCGCAGCACGACGGCTTCGAGGTTGCGGTCGGGGTTGCCGTTCTGGGTGTACATCGGGAAGACGACCAGGTGCTGCAGGCCGTCCACGCGCTGCTGCGCGGGCTGGAAGGCGAGCAGCGAGTCGAGGAAGTCCGGGACGGCGAAGCCACCCTCCGCCCAGCGGCGCAGGTCGGCGACGAGCGCCCGGTGGTAGTCCGCGTCATGCGGGAGCAGCGGCGCGAGGTCCTCGATGGCCGAGATCACGCGGTGGACAGCGCGCTCCGCGGTGGCGCGGGCGGGGGCGCCCTCGACCTCGAAGTCGATCGAACCGTCCTTGGACTGCCAGGGCCGGATCTCTTCAACGGCATCCTTGAGTACAGACCAAGCAGGGTGCTCGATCACCCGCTGCGCGGGCAGATCGCCGCCTTCCACACGGCCCTGCACAAGAATTTCCGTCATTTCTCTTCCTCCACGGGACAACCTCGCGTGGCGCCACCGTATCCACGCGAGGTTCCCTCGTTCAAGTGGACGAACAGGAAATTATCCTGTCGATCTCCGGCTCTGACCGTGATTCTTCCTGCCGGGGACGTTACCCGCAATCGCTGTTCCCACTCCTGCCGCCATGTTCCGAGCCTGCTCGCGGAATGCGTGGAGGTGTCACGCGCCCAGATGCATGACGCGGCCTCGGCGTCAGCACGGTCCGGCGTCTCCCACCGACGGGTGAGACTGGGGCGGCTCCCTTCTGGGCAGGCCCCTTCCGCAAGGCCTGCCGTTAGGCTGCCTGCTGCCGCAGGGAGCCGCTCTGCGCCCGCCGCGATGCCGTGTCGGGCCGCCGTGTCGCCGGAATGGAGACAGCCGTGAACTTCCTCACCATCGGACACCGCGGAGTCATGGGCGTGGAGCCGGAGAACACGCTGCGCTCCTTCGTCCGCGCCGACCACGAGGGCATGGACGTCATCGAGCTGGACCTGCACCTCAGCAAGGACGGCACCCTGGTGGTGATGCACGACGCGGACGTGGACCGCACCACCGACGGCAAAGGTCCGATCGCCGACTTCACCCTCGCCGAGCTGCGGGAACTCGACGCCGGACAGGGCGAGCGCATCCCGGTGTTCGAGGAGGTCCTCGACGCCGTGAAGGCCCCCCTGCATGCGGAGATCAAGGACGTGGGCGCGGCCCGGGCGCTGGCCGAGGTGATGGAGCGCCGCCGCCTCCTCGACCGGGTGGAGGTCCTGTCCTTCCACGACACGGCGCTGGCCGAGATGCGCCGGCTGCTGCCGGAGGTACGGACCGGACTGGTCGCCAGCCGGTACGGAACCGATGTCGTGGACCGCGCGCGGGCAGTGGACGCCGGGATGCTGGTGCTGAACATCCGCAGGCTGACACTCGAGGTCGTGGAGCGGGCGCGCGCAGCGGGGTTGAAGGTCATCGGCTGGGTGGTCAACACCCAGGACCATCTGCGGCTGGTCCGCGCGCTGGGGCTGGACGGCGCGACCACCGACTACCCGGAGATCAAGCGCACGGGCCGCTTCACCGCATAGTTCACGCGCGGTGGTGTGAGGGTCGCGGTGAGCGCTTACGGCAGCGGCTTGACCAACAGCTCGAACTGCAGGTCGTCGCGCTGCGGGATGCCGAAGCGCTCGTCGCCGTACGGGAAGGGGCTCAGCTGCCCGGTGCGCCGGTAGCCGCGGCGCTCGTACCAGGCGATCAGGTCCTCCCGGGCCGTGATCACCGTCATGTGCATCTCGCGCGCGCCCCACTGCGCACGCACCGCCCGCTCCGCCTCCGCGATGATCACCTTGCCGAGGCCCGCGCCCTGCAGTTGCGGGCGGACCGCGAACATGCCGAAGTACGCATGGTCGCCGCGGCTTTCCAGCTGGCAGCACGCCACCATCTCGCCGTCCTGCTCGACCACCAGCATCCGACTGTCCGGGCTCCTCACCGCGGCCAGGAGCATCTCGGCATCGGCCCGCTGCCCCTCGAGGAGATCGGCCTCCGTCGTCCACCCCGCACGGCTGCTGTCGCCCCGGTATGCCGAGTCCACCAGCTCGACGAGGGCCGGGACGTCGCCCTCGGTGGCGTCGCGGAAGGTCGGCCGGAGGGCGGGGGCCGGGGCGGTGTCCATGACGTGCGGGGATCCTCTCGTAGGTGCCCCCCCAAGGTAAGCCGGGGGGCGGTTCTCACGAGGCTAGCAATGCCCGGGAGCGGCCCCGTCTTCCCGTTTCGTGACGGGCGCTGCCGCGTAGGGTCCAGACATGGTGCACGTACTGAGCAGTCGGATCCTGCTGCGGCCCACCGACCCCGAGCGGTCGCGGGCCTTCTACGGCGAGGCGCTGGGGCTGGCGGTCTACCGGGAGTTCGGGACCGGGCCCGAGCGGGGGACGGTGTACTTCCTCGGGGGCGGGTTCCTGGAGGTCGCGGGGCGCTCGGAGCAGCCGCCCGCGCCGGGGCTCCAGCTGTGGCTCCAGGTCGCCGACGTGGCGGCGGCCCACAAGGAGCTGGTCGCTCGGGGTGTGGAGATCCTGCGGCCGCCGCTGCGGGAGCCGTGGGGGCTGGTCGAGATGTGGATCGCCGATCCCGACGGAACCAGGATCTGCGTCGTCGAGGTTCCGGAAGATCACCCGATGCGCTACCGACCCGGCATCTGAGCCGCCGGGCCGGACCCGTGCGCTGAGGGCTGCGGGCGGCCGCGCTCCCCCGTTGCGCCGATGCGCTGCCGTGCGCTCTCGCGGTCGGCCGCGGCCGCAGGCATCCTCCGGGCGTATCCGCTGCGATCCGGGAGGTGCGCGGTGCACGGACCGCCCGTGGTGGGCTGGTTGATGGTCGTGACGTCCGGCTCGAGCGGCGTGTACTGCCTGTTGCGGCTGCGGTCCCGCTCCCCGGAGTTACGGCACAGCGCGGCCGGGGAGGCGCTGATGGCGCTGGGGATGGCGGCGATGGCACTGCCCGTGGCGGCTGTCGGCTCGCAGCCCTGGGTGGCTCCGGTGTTCACCGGCGTGTTCGCCGTCGCGGCGCTGCGGGGACTGTTTCTCGCCCGGGCCGGTGCGCACCATCTGCACCATGCGGTGGGCTCTCTCGCGATGGTCTACATGGCGCTGGCCCTGGCCGGCGGCGGGGCCGGGCAGCACGCGGGGCACGGGGGCGGCGGGATGGCAGGCGGCATCCCGCCGCTGACGGGCGCGCTGCTCGCGTACTTCGCGGTGTACGTACTCCACGCCGGGGTGCGGATCGTGCCGGTCGCCGCAGCGGCGTCACCGGTCGCCACCGGGGCCACGGGCACGGCCCCGGCCTGGGTGGACCGTCCCGAGCTGGCGACCGCGTGCCGGGTGTCGATGGCGATGGGCATGTTCGCCATGCTGCTCACCGTCTGACCGCGCCCTGCCCGGTGCCCCCCTGAACACCGGTCCCTGATACGCCTGGAGCGGCGTTTCAATCCTCCCGCGGCCGTGGCGTGCGTCACTTCACGGTCATGCCCATACCCGCGGGTAGCCGGGCGCTCGTAGGCTGGCGCCCATGATGCTCCCGCTGGCCCTGCTGGTACTCGGCGGGCTGGCAGCGGCCATCGCCCCGCGCCTGCTGTCGCGTGCCGACTGGCCGGATCGCGAACCGGTGCTCGCCCTGTGGGTGTGGCAGTGCGTGGTGGCGGCAGTACTGCTGTGCTGTCTGCTGGCGATGGCGCTGAGTTCGGCGGCCGCCTGGGCACCCGTACGCGAGCCGGTGTTCGCGCCGGCGCCGCAGGGAGTGGTCGAGGCATACGCCCTGCGCTCGTACGGTCCGTGGGCCTCCGCGGTGGCCGCGGCCCTCGCCTGCGGCGGTGCGTGGACCGCGGCGATGCTCGTCCGCGAGATATGGGCCGCGCGCACGCGCCGCAAGCAACGGCGCGCCGATCTGCTCGTGCGCTCCCCCCGGCTGCCCGGTGAGAGGCCGTCCGCGGACCGGCTCGTCGTCCTGGAGGGCGAGCGGGCGGACGCCTGGTGGCTGCCGGGCACCGCGCCGCAGCTGGTCATCACCACGGCGGCACTGCGGCGGCTGAACCGCCGGCAGCTGGACGCCGTCCTCGCGCACGAACAGGGTCACGCGCGGGCACGTCACGACTGGCTGCTGTACTGCTCGTCCGCGCTGGCGATCGGCTTCCCGCAGGTGCCGGTCTTCGCCGCGTTCCGCGACGAGATGCACCGCCTCGTCGAGCTTGCGGCCGACGATGTCGCCTCACGGCGCTTCGGGCGGCTGACGATCGCCCTGGCACTGGTCGAACTGAACGAGGAGCGCGGGGTTTTCGGCCCCTCTCCGGCACAGCGCGCGGAGGTCCCCCGACGGGTGGACCGGCTACTGACCCCGGCGCCACGGCTGTCCCCGGCCCGTCGGCTGCGGCTGACGGCTGCGGCGGCACTGGTGCCCGTCGTACCGCTGCTGGTGACCTTTGTCCCCGCTCTCCGCGCGCTGGGATAGCTTCGCCGCGCCGTCGACACGAAGATTCAGTCATGGGTGAGCCGTCCGTCTCCGCAACACGCCGCGGCACCGCAGCCGACCGGCCCGCGCGCTGCTTGTGGACGGCGGCGCTGTGCGGGGTGCTGTCCGTCGTCCTGCTGGTGCTGGTCATCCTCCCGTGGGCTCCGCTGCTGTCCGCGGACCACACTGTCGCCGGTGATCTGCACCGCTTGGCCCTCGACCACCCGGCCTGGACCAAAACCAACCGGGTGCTGACGGACTGGGTGTGGGACCCGTTGACGATGCGTGGCCTGCTGCTGCTCGCGGCCTTGCTGCTGCTCTGGTACGGCATCTGGCTCGAGGCACTGGTGGTCATGGCCGCCACCGGGATCGGGGCGGCGGTGCAGCAGAGCATAAAGGCGGCGGTGGACCGGCATCGCCCCGACTGGGCCCACCCGTTGGACTCGGCGCACTATGCGTCCTTCCCGTCCGGCCATGCGATGACGGGGGCGCTGGCCTGCACCCTGGTGGTGTGGCTGCTGGCGCTGCACGGCGTTCGCGGCCGATGGCTACGGACAGCGTGCGCGGTGGCGGTCGTCTCCGTGGTAGGGGTGGGGTTCACCCGGCTGTACTTGGGGGTGCATTGGCTCTCGGACGTGCTGGAGGGCTGGCTGCTGGGCGTGGCGGTGGCGGCCGTGGCGGCTGCCGCGTGCGCCCGGTGGGGAGCGGTGAGCAAGAGACCAACTACGACAAAAACCGTCGTTTCGGACGATCCCCCGCGTCGCCCGAAACGACGGCAGTATCGGACATCGAAACCTTGATACGGCCGACACCCGAAGACCCCCTGAGTATACTGGCTCTCAGCCAGTCAACGCAGGAGTTAAAGCATGTCCCCGCGCAGCGCATCGGTCAATGAAGAATTGCGCCGGCGCTCCCGCGAGCGTCTGTTGCAGGCGACGGTCGAGCTGGTGGGCGAGCGCGGGTACGAGGCGACGACCTTGGGCGACATCGCCGACCGGGCGGGGTCGGCCCGCGGCCTGGTCTCGTACTACTTCCCGGGCAAGCGGCAACTGCTGCAGTCCGCGGTGCACCGGCTTATGCACCGCACCCTGGAGGCCGCGCTGGAGCGCGAGCCATACACCGACGACGGCGAGGAGCGGCTGGCCCGGGCCATCGACGCGATCTTGGGGCTGGCTCGGGACCATCCCACCCTGATGCGCACACACATGGCGGGGATACTGACGGCACAGGGGTTCGTACAGTGCCCGGAGCAGCAGCGGCTCGCCGCGCTGCTGCGCGAGACCCTGGTGCGGTACGGCTCCAAGGATCCGGACACCGACTACCCGCTGCTGCGCGCGCTTTTGATGGGTGCGGTGGTGGCGGCACTGGTTCCGGGCGCCCCGATGCCGCTGCCGCGGCTGCGTGCGGAGCTGTTCCAGCGCTACGGGCTGGCCTGGGAGCGGGGCGTTCCGCCGGACGAGGAGCCGCCCGGCGGAACGTTCGTGTGCGGCAAGGGAATCCCTCATGGATCCGGTGGATCCGGGAGACCCAATGGACCGGCCGCGGATCAGCGATAGTCGGGCTGCGTCTGGACGTTGAGCTCGTCCAGCCGGACAGACCGGGCGCTGTCGGTACGCCGGTCGTCGATCTTCAGGACGTCAAAACCCTTGGCGATGTCGTTCGAGTAGATGTGGCCGTTGTAGTAGTACGCGGACCACGAGCCTCCGGGGGCGAGCGCGTCCTGCGAGATCGGGCCGCGCTCGAAGTAGCCGATCTCCTTGGGGTTCGAGGAGTCGGTGAAGTCCCAGATGGACACACCGCCCTGATACCAGGCCTGGACCATGATGTCGCGGCCGCGGGCCGGGATCAGCGAGCCGTTGTGCGCGACGCAGTTCTCCGTGTCGGCCTGGTAGCGCGGGATCTTGTAGTAGCTGCGGAAGACGAGCTTGCGCTGGTCGCCCGTGCCGACGATGTCGTAGATGCCGTCAGCGCCGCGGTTCGGCCCCGTACGCTCGTTGCAGGTCGCCGCGCCGCCGCCGCCGAGCTCGTCGGTGAAGACGACCTTGCTGCCGTTCTGATTGAAGGTCGCGGAGTGCCAGAAGGCGAAGTTGACGTTGTCCTCGACCCGGTCGAGGACCCTGGGCGCGGCCGGCTCCGAGATGTCCAGCAGGATGCCGTCACCCATGCAGGCGCCTGCCGCCAGCTTCAGCTTCGGGAAGGCGGTGATGTCGTGGCAGCCGGTGGTCTTGGACACGCCGGGGTTGGTGGGCGCGCCCGGGTTGCCGCCGTCGGGGAACAGCACCGGGAAGCTCACGACCGCGGCCTTCTCGGGCGCCGAACGCGGAACCTTGATGACGGAGATGCCGTCGTGCGGCGGCTGGCAGTCCGGGAACGTCTCGTTCGGCGAGTACGAGGAGACGTAGATGTAGACGTTGCGGCGGTCGGGCACCAGGCTGTGGGTGTGCGAGCCGCAGCTGGTCTCGACAGCGGCGACGTACTTGGGATTCCGCTTGTCACTGATGTCGAAGACCCTGACGCCCTCCCACGAGGACTTTTCCGTCGCGGGCTGCGTGGTGCTGCTGCAGGAGTTGTCATTGCGCGACGAGTCGACCGACAGGAACAGCAGATCGCCGGAGACCGAGACATCGTTCTGCGGGCCGGGACACAGCACCTGGCTCACGGTCTTCGGGGACCGTGGGTTGCTGATGTCGAAGATCCGGAACCCTTCGTAGTTCCCGGTGAACGCATACTTGCCCTGGAAGGCAAGGTCCGAATTGGTCCCCTTGAGGGCGTCTTTGGGGATGTTGGCCAGGTGGGTCACGTTGTCGCTGTGGACGACCTCGTCAACGCCGGGTATCTCGCCGCTCTGGATGGCGGCCTTGGTATCGGCCGCCGCGCTCTTGCTCACGCTCTTCTTCGACGGTGCGTCACCCGGGTCGGGTGTCGCTGCCGCCGGACCGGCTGTCAGAACTGCGGCTACGAGGCCTAGTGCGGCCGCCGACACGCCGAGTCTTCTGCGCCGCACGGGGGTGTTGTGCAACGACGTCACTGCGTCCTCCCTTGTGTCCGTTCGAAGTTGAACGGTTCGCGGACCCCCGGCAGTATCGCCTTTTCCATGTACATCTCAATAGAGGGCAACGAATATGTAATGAACTGTCTCGATCACCAGGGGCCCCGAGCCTGCCAGGACGGTCCCCAACTGATTTGCGTTTGCGCTCCTTTGGAGGTCGCCCGTGTTGCACCGCCGTTCGACGCCACGCGCCCACGCGCTGACCGCCACGGTGATGGTGGCCGCCGCCGTACTGGCGCTCGGCGCCTGCGACGGGGATTCGTCCGCGCGCGCCTCGGGTGACGGGCCCTCAGTGGTGGCACCGGGAAAGCCGGGTGAGCCGGCCAAGACGCTGTCGGCCGAGGAGGCGGAGAAAGCCCATGACGATAACACACCCAACTCGGCGGACTTCCGCTACGTACAGATGATGATCGAGCACCACGGGCAGGCGCTGGTGATGACCGATCTCGCCGCGAAGCACGCGACATCAGGGAAGGTCCGGCGGCTCGCGGAGCGTGTCGCGGCCGGGCAGGGGCCGGAGATCAAGGCCATGGAGGGCTGGCTGAAGACCCATGGCGGTCCCAGGGAGCACGCGGAGCACGACCACGGTGCCATGCCCGGCATGGCGACGAAGTCTCAGCTGGAGCGGCTGAGTGCGGCGCGCGGCAGCGACTTCGACCAGCTGTTCCTGAAGCTGATGATCACCCATCACCAGGGTGCGGTCACCATGGCGGCCGAGGTGCTGTCGGAGGGAAACAACGTGCTGGTCGAGGAGATGGCGAACGACGTCGTCGTGCAGCAGACGGCTGAGATCAATCGGATGCGCGGTCTGTTCTGACGCTCCCGGCGCGTGGCCGCGCCCCCGCGCCCCCGCGGTGGCGCGGCGCCAGAAAGCCCGCGTCCCGGGCTGCCGCGATCAGCCTGAGCGCCCTGCGACGGCTGTGACCGGTGAGGCTCATGACCGCCAGTACGGGATCCCGGCCCTGTCTCTGCGCCGCCCGGTAGGCGTTCGCCGCGAGGCGCCGGGCCTCACTGCCGCGCAACGGAGTGGAGCGGCGGCGCCGGCCGCGCTCTGGCCGGCCGGCCGGAGGGCACGCCTGGCCCGCGGGCTCGGCGAACGCGTCCACGGTCTCGGATGAATCCGGTGAATCCGCGACGGCGCCAGACTCCACGGTGCCGACCGGATCGCTGGTACGTGGAGCGTCCGCGGTGCCCTGAGAGTCCGCCGTGCCGGAACCCTCCCACGCAGCGGCACCAGCCGGATCCGCTACGTGCGCCGGGTCGGCGACGCCCCGGCAGGCGTCCTCCAGCGCCCCTTTGATCCGGCCGTTGAGCGCCGCCAGCGCATCGAGCGACAGAGGCGGCTCCGCTCGCAGGTCCTCGATCGAGATCCGGCCCTCAGCCGCCACCACCGCAAGCACATCGATCCTGGCGCCGTCCGCGAAGGTCAGCCGGACACCCGCCCACGGAGGCAGGGATTCCGCCGCCGTGCCGTACGCCTGCAGCTCCCATCGTGGCCACGGCGGCACGCCGACGTGCTCGCCATACTCATCCACAGATGAAACACCGGTACTTTCCGACACATCGTTAACGTAATCGTGGCCTCCAGCACATCTCACCCCCGGCTCGCACGGCAGACGCCAAAGGCACCCCGATAGAGGGCACTCCCCAGCGCCTGCTGGGGGCATCCCATCCCAGCGGTGGCTGAGCGGCACCTCCCGCCGGGCCCGCACCGGTGCGATGCTGGAGACACCCTGCGGGAAGGAGCCCGCCGTGCTGCGTGTCGCCGTCGTCGGATCAGGACCGAGCGGGGTCTACACCGCCCAGTCCCTCGTCGAGCAGCAGGCCGTGCCAGACGTCCAGGTGCACGTACTGGACCGGCTGCCATGCCCGTACGGCCTTGTCCGCTATGGCGTGGCACCCGACCACGAGAAGATCAAGTCCCTGCAGAACAATCTCCGTATGGTTCTGGAGCACCCGCAGGTCACCTTCCTCGGCAATGTGCAGGTGGGCGACGGCGGGCTGCAGCCGGAGCAACTGCTCGGGCTCTACCACGCCGTGGTCTACTGCGTGGGCGCTGCCACCGACCGGCACCTCGGCATCCCGGGCGAGACACTGCCCGGCAGCTTCTCCGCCACCGAATTCGTCTCCTGGTACAGCGCGCACCCGGATTCCGCACCGGACGGGTTCGTACTCGGTGCGCGCTCGGCTGTCGTCATCGGCGTCGGGAACGTGGCGGTGGACGTCACCCGCATCCTGGCCCGCGGCGCGAGCGAGCTCGCGCCCACCGACATGCCGCACGCGGCGCTCGGCGCGCTGGCCGACAGCAAGGTCACCGAGGTGCACATGGTGGGCCGGCGCGGCCCGTCCCAGGCGAAGTTCACCACCAAGGAGCTGCGCGAACTCGGCACGCTGCCGGAGGCAGAGGTCCATGTGCGGCCCGACGAGCTCGCGATGGACCCGGCGTACGCCGATCCCAGCGCGCTCCCGGCGGTGAACCGGCGCAATGTGGAGGTGTTGCGAGGCTGGGCGTCCGGCCAGGCGCCCACAGACCGCCCGCGCAGCATCCATCTGCGGTTCTTCCTGCGACCGGTGGAGGTGCTCGCCGACCCCTCTGGTGAGCGAGTCGGCGGGGTGCGCTTCGAGCGGACGGCGCCGGACGGCCGGGGCGGTGTGGTGGGCACCGGGCAGTACGAGGAGATCGGCGCGGAGCTGGTGCTGCGGTCCGTCGGCTACCGCGGCGTACCGCTGCCGGGGCTGCCGTTCGACGCGAGCCGCGGGACGGTGCCGCATGCGGAGGGGCGCGTGCTGCGCGACGGTGTGCCCTCCCCTGGCGAGTACGTGGCCGGCTGGATCAAGCGAGGCCCGACCGGGGTCATCGGCACCAACCGGCCGTGCGCGAAGCAGACCGCGGCGTCCGTGGTGGCTGACGCGGCAGGCCTGGCCGAGCGGCGGGTGGCCGAGGACCCGGTCGCGGCCCTGCGCGCGCTTGGGCAGCGGCCCGTGGAGTGGCGGGGCTGGCTGTCGATCGAGGCGGCGGAGGCGGAGCTGGGGCGGAGCCTGGGTCGTACGACGGTCAAGATCCCGGACTGGGACGGGCTGCTGGCGGCGGCGTACGGCGCCGGCTGACCGACCGTCCGTCGGCACGCCGCATGCCATGTCCCCCGGTCCCCGACAGCCGCGGGCGAGGGGATCCGCACCAAGGTGGCGTCCGGTCAGGCTTCGCCGAGCCGGTCGGCCTCCCGGACGGCCGCCTCGAGGACGCTGTCGAGCAGGCCGGGGAGGAGCGCGTCGAGGTCGGCGCGCCGCAAGCAGCTCATCTTGGCGGTGCCTCGGTAGCACTGGCTGATCACACCGTTCTCCCGCAGCACCCGGAAGTGGTGGGTGGTCGTCGACTTGCTGACCGGCAGCTCGAAAACCGAGCAGGAGAGCTCTTCGTCGGCCTCCGCCAGGCAGCGCACCACCCGCAGCCGCATGGGGTCGGAGAGCGCGTGCAGCACATCCGCGAGCCGGATCTGATCGCGCGTCGGATGGTCCAGCGTGCGGCTGGGGCTGGGCACCTTGGGTGGTCACAGCGGCTCCTCCGCCCTTCACCCTGCGGTCGCTGACCATCCCCAACCGCATCTGGATGGCCCCCATGTGCCTGTACTCCGCGAGGTCTTCGGTCCGAACGCCGGGGTCCCGAACGGCCGGCACTTCTCGCACTACACCGCACGGGCCACCGGCGGCGCCGGACTGATCCTCGTCGAGGCCACCGCCGTCGCGCCGGAGGGCCGGATCAGCCCTCTTCGAAGCCGGGTTCAGCGATTCCGGCCTCGCTGCCGCGGCGCTCGAGCGCGGCATGAAGGTGCGGCCGCTGTCGTGGCACAGCCAGCGCCCGGATCGACCAGGCCTTGTCCTGGGCTACACGGCAAGCACGCCGACCGAGATCAGCGACGGTGTGGCTATCCTCGGCATCGTCCCGCGGGGCCGGCGCTGAAGGCTCTGACAGCCGTGCCGGTGAGATTCAGCACCGCGCCGCCTGAGCTGCGCCGATGGCACTTTGGGCGCTGTTGTCAGTGGCCGGGTGCACACTGGCTCGTACTGGACAACGGCGTCCCGGAGGTGGTCGGTCATGACCGAGGTACTGCTCGCGGTAGGCACCCGTAAAGGGCTCATCGTCGGCAGGGGGAGAAACGGAGCCTGGCGGTTCGACGGCCCCTATTTCCCCGCCGACGCCATTTACTCGGTCGCCATCGATACGCGCCGCGGCACGCCCCGGCTGCTGGCCGGCGGGACCGACTCACACTTCGGGCCGTCGGTCTTCCACTCCGACGACCTCGGGGCGTCCTGGCAGAAGCCGAAGCAGCCCGCGTTGCGGTTCCCGAAGGACACCGGTGCCTCGGTCGAGCGGATCTGGCAGCTGCACCCGGCCGGCCCGGCGGCACCCGAGGTGGTGTACGCGGGCATCGAGCCGGGCGCACTGTTCCGTTCGGACGACGGCGGGCAGACCTTCGAGCTGGTGCGGGCCCTGTGGGAGCACCCGACGCGCGAGAAGTGGCAGCCCGGGGGCGGCGGGGAGGCGGTCCACACGGTCGTCACCGACCCGCGGGACGCCGATGCGGTGACGGTAGCGGTCTCCGCGGCCGGGGTGTACCGCTCGCTGGACGGCGGGGCGAGCTGGTCGCCGTCGAACGCCGGGGTGCAGGCGGTCTTCCTGCCCGACCACTACCCGGAGTTCGGGCAGTGCGTGCACAAGATCGCGCAGGATCCGGTGGATCCCGACCGGCTGTATCTGCAGAACCACTGGGGCGTCTACCGCAGCGACGACGCGGGCGCACAGTGGACGTCGATCGGCGACAGCCTTCCCTCCGACTTCGGCTTCCCGGTCGTGGCCCACCCCCACCGGGGCGACGTGGCGTACCTCTTCCCGCTCAACGCGGACTCGGACCGGGTGCCCGCCGGGCGGCGGTGCCGGGTCTTCCGTACGGACGACGCCGGGGCGAGCTGGGAGGAGCTGACCGCGGGTCTGCCGCGTGGGGAGCACTACGGAACGGTGCTGCGGGACGCCATGTGCGTGGACGGCGGCGATCCCGCGGGCGTGTACTTCGGCAACCGCAACGGTGAGTTGTTCGCGAGCACGGACGACGGGGAGCGCTGGCGGCAGCTCGCCGCCCATCTGCCGGATGTGCTGTGCGTGCGGGCCGCCGTCATCGAGTGAGAAGCACGTGGGGGAGGAAATCGACTGTGTGCGGAGCGTCGTGCAGTGACCCAGTAGAGTGACGCAATGTGGCTGCACGACCGTTGAATGAAATCGTCGAGCCGGGATGGGCGAAGGCCCTGGAGCCGGTGGCCGAACGGATCGCTGTGATGGGCGACTTCCTGCGCGCTGAGATCGCCGCGGGCCGGACCTATCTACCCCCCGGGCCGAATGTGCTGCGCGCCTTTCAGCAGCCGTTTGACGAGGTACGGGTCCTGATCGTGGGCCAGGATCCGTATCCCACACCCGGTCACGCGGTAGGGCTGAGCTTCTCGGTCGCACCCGATGTGCGCCCGCTGCCGGGCAGTCTGCAGAACATATTCCGCGAGCTGCAGACCGACCTTGGGCTCCCGCAGCCGTCCAACGGGGACCTCACCCCGTGGACCCAGCAGGGCGTGCTCCTGCTGAACAGAGCACTCACCACCGCTCCGCGCAGGCCCGCGGCGCACCGCGGCAAGGGCTGGGAGGAGGTCACCGAACAGGCCATCCGTGCGCTCGCCGCACGCGGGCGGCCTCTGGTGTCGATCCTCTGGGGCCGCGATGCCCGCAATCTGCGCCCACTGCTCGGCGATCTGCCCGCCGTGGAGTCGGCGCACCCCTCCCCCATGTCGGCTGACCGCGGCTTCTTCGGATCGCGCCCGTTCAGTCGGGCCAACGAGCTGCTGGTGCGGCAGGGGGCACAGCCGGTGGACTGGCGCCTGCCGTGACGCCCGGCCCCGCGGCGGAGTCCGCGTCCGCGTGGGTCCTCGGGGTCGACTCCGGGGGCTCGGGGCTGCGGGTCGCGCTCGCGCGTGCGGGGGACGGGAAGCCCGTGGACACGTTCGTCTCCCGGGAGCCGGTACGCACGGGGCCCAGGGGCATCGACGCCGGGCACCTGCTGGAGCAACTGCTGCCCGCCGCCTGGGCGTTGATCGACCGGGCCGGTGCACAGGCGCCCGTCGCGGCAGCGGTCGGCGCCGCCGGCATGTCCACGCTGGGCAACGATCTGCGCGCCACCTTGCCAGGAGCGTTGGCGAGCGCGCTCGGCGTAGGGCGGCTCGCGCTCGCCGCGGACGCGGTGGCCGCGTACGCCGGTGCTCTGGGCCAGCGGCCCGGCGCTGTGGTGGCGGCGGGCACCGGGCTGATCGCCCTCGGAGTGGAATGGGACAGTGAGGCCCCGGAGGACGGCGCCGCCGCCGAATCCGCGCCGCCACCGCGTTTCCTTTCCGGCCCGCCGTCCTCTCCCTCGGGTCGAAGTGTGGACGACCGGGCAGCGAGCGCGGCGCGCACCGGTGGGCGCTGGCGGCGTGCCGACGGCTGGGGGCATCTGCTTGGCGACAGCGGCTCCGGTGTCTGGATCGGGCGCGCCGGACTGGAGGCCGCCCTGCGCTCGTACGACGGCCGCCCCGGCGGCTCCCCGGCGCTGCTCGCCCGGCTGCAGGAGGTCTTCGGCCCGGCGCCCGGACTCCCAGGGCTGCTCTATCCGCGGACCGACCGGCCCGCGGTGCTGGCGTCCTTCGCCCCCGAGGTCGCCCGCTGTGCTCCGGACGACGCTGTCGCGGCGGGCATTCTGCGCGAGGCCGCCCGCCATATCGCCGACGCGACAGCAGCGGTCTGCCCCACTGTGCAGGGCTGCGAAGTAGGGCTCACCGGTGGTCTGTTCAGAATCGGCGAACCTCTGCTGGCGCCCGTACGCGCCGAGTTGGCGCAGCGACTGCCGCACGCACGACCGCTGCATGCCGAGGGCGACCCGCTCGGCGGCGCCCTGTGCATCGCCGCCGCGCTCGCCATGGACAATCTGGTGCTTCCGGTCGATCCGGTCATGCTCCATCTGCCACCTGTGCCAGGGCCTCCCGAGCCCTTGCAACGAGACGACGGCGCCTGACGTCCAACGTGTGGCGGAAAATCGTCGGATAAAGCGGGACGGAAAGCGCACGGTCGCCCCCTACCCGAACAGGCGCATGGCGCAAGGCATTAACATGCGGGCGCATGAGCACCCCCACTGGGCCCGAATCCGGCCTCCCCGTACGAATGCCGCGTCCGCGCCAGCCCGGTCGGCACCGGAAACCGGAGCCGCTGGCGGCGCCGCAGGGTGCCCCTGCGCTCGTGCTCGCTGTTTCCGGCAACCCCGGGCCCGAGACGCGTGGAATAGCTGAGGAGGTCGTGAGCATCGCCCGCTCCGAGCTCCCCGGTCTGGACGCCCGCATCGGCTACCTGGACGGGGACGACGCGGAGTTCCCCACGCTGGGATCGGTGCTGGTCCACGCCGCTGCCGAGCGCGAGGAGCGTGCGGCGCGCGCCGCTCGGCTCGCCGGTGAGGGGCAGTCCCCCGAGCCCGCGGCCGACGGCCCGGTCGCCGTCGTCGTGCCTCTGCTGGCCGGCCCGGACAGCGCCCTGATGCGCCGGATACGCCAGGCCATCATGGACAGCCGCGTCCCGGCGGAGCTGACCGATGTACTCGGCCCCCACCCGCTGCTCGCGGAGGCGCTGCACGTACGGCTGTCGGAGGCGGGTCTCGCGCGCGCCGACCGCGCCCGTCTGTTCACCGTGACCACGGCCGCTGACGGCATCATTCTGGCCACTGTTGGCGGGGACGAGGCCGTCCAGGCCGCCGGGATCACCGGCATGCTGCTGTCCGCCCGGCTGGCGGTTCCGGTACTCGCCGCCGCCGTGGACCTGGACGGTTCGATCGCCCGGACCGCCGAGCAGCTGCGCAGCTCCGGCTCGGCGCAGCTGGCGCTCGCGCCGTACCTGATCGGTCCGGAGGTCGCCGAGGGTCTGCTGAAGGCCGCTGCCGACGAGGCGCAGTGCCCGGCCGCCGAGGCCCTGGGCGCCTACCCGGCGGTCGGAAAGCTGGCCGTGTCGAAGTACGCGACGGCGCTGGGCATCCAGTACCCGCAGGCGGCGCCCGGCTCCCCGGTGCGGTGAGACCCGGTTCGTAGCTTCGACAGGGCGGTGAGACCCGGTTCGTAGCTTCGACGGGGCGGTGACCATGTGGTCACCGCCCCGTCGCGGTTTTTCCCGGCCGGCTCAGCCGAAGACGACGCAGGACGCCGCAGGGACGGCGATGGAGCCCGTCCGGTGTGGGATGCCCGTCGCGAGATCCACATCGAACCAGGTGACGTCCCCGGAGCGTTCATTGGCCGCGTAAAGCCGCTCGCCCGACGGGTCGAGGGTCAGGTGCCGGGGCCAGTGGCCGCCACACGGCACGCCGGCGACCAGCCGCGGCTCCTCACCGCTCGTGGCGAGGGTGAGTACGGCGATGGTGTCGGGGCCCCGGTTGGCCGCCCACAGGAAGCGCCCGTCCGGCGCGACCACCACCTCCGAGGGGTAGCAGGGGCCACCCGCGCCGTCGGACGGCCGTCCGGACAACTCGCGTGACGACACCGGTGTCTCGCCCAGCGGCTCCAGTTCGCCCGCCCCCGCGTCCCACCGGCAGAGGGTGACGCCGGGGGCCAGCTCGTTGATCACGTACGCGTGGCCGCCGCGCGGGTGGAAGGCCAGGTGACGCGGCCCGGTGCCGGGCCGCATCGGCACCTCGCGGTGCACCGTGAGTGTTCCGTCGACGGGGTCGAGGACGCAGACGCGTACGGAATCGGTGCCCAGGTCCACGGACAGCACCCAGCGCCCGGAGGGATCCGGCACCACGGCGTGGGCGTGCGGGCCCTCCTGACGTTCAGGGTTCGGACCGCTGCCCTCGTGCCGCAGGACGTGGGTCGGCTCCCCGAGGCGGCCGTCCGGGCGGATGGGCAGCACGGTGACGCTGCCCGAACCGTAGTTGGCGGTCAGCAGATGGCCTGCGGCGAGGGCCAGATGGGTGGGGGCCGCGCCGTGCACCGGTACCGGGTCGCCCAGCGGAGTCGGCCGGTCGCGGTCGTCGGCGAGGCTGAAGGCGGCGGCCGCACCGTCGTCGGTCTCGCTGACCGCGTACAGCACCTCTCCGGCGGGTGCGAGGGCGAGGAAGGACGGATCGGCGACCGCGTCCGTGGCGTTCAGGACGGTCAGTGCCCCGGTGTCCGGATCGACGGCCGCCGTGGTGATGCCCGGCCCGCCGGCCGAGGTGTAGGACCCGATGTACGCCCGTCGCGCCGAGCCGTTGCCCACCGTGCTGCCCCTCTCGGCCGCTGCCGTCGCCGTCCCGCCCGACGGTACCGGGGGTCCAGACCAGCTGCATGGGGGCGATCAACCGTCAGGACGTGAGGGCGAAGAGGGAGGGGCGCGGGGAGCTGCGCAGGGGCGCGGCGAGCCCGGAGAGCGCCGCCTCGAGCCGGTGCAGGTGCGCCAGCGCCCGCTCGGCTCCGGAGTGGTGTGAGGCTTCCGCGGCCGGTGCGGTGGCGAGCGCGTCGGCCGGCTCCGCACCCGGGGTGACCAGGGACTGCACCGCCGCCTCCACGCGTCGGCAGGCGGTGGTGAGCCGCGCGTCATGCGAGCTCTCCGGGGCGGCGGCCAGCTCCGCCAGGCCGCGTACCTGCCGCGCGCAGTCGTCCAGCAGCTCGATCACCCGGCGGGCCCGGGCCTTGCGAGCCATGAGGGGACTGAGGGGGTGCACGAGCGGCGCGAGGGAGGCCCGTACCCGCCCGAGCAGGACCTCCAGCTCGGCGAGATGCGGCGACGGGTCGGCGTTCGCGTCGCCCGCCAGCCGCGCGGCCGCTTCCGCGGTGCAGCGCCGTACGCACAGCAGCGCGCGCTGGATCCACGCGTCGGTCGCAGCGTGGGTGGTGACAGGGAGGACGACGGCCACGGCGAGGGCCGAGGCCAGGGCGCCGACCACGGTCTGCTCGAACCGCAGCGCGAGCAGGCCCGGGTGCAGCACGCCCAGCAGCCCGTACAGCAGCCCGGCCATGACCGTCACGAAGAACATCATCCAGCTGTACGACGGCGCCGCCGAGTAGAAGATCCCGAAGACGCAAACGGCGACCAGGGCGGCGGTCGGGCCCGGTGCGCCGTGCAGCGGCACGGCCGTCACGAGTCCGGCGGCGATGCCGGCGACGGTCCCTACGACCCGGCGGAAGCCGCGGACGAGGGTCTCGCCGCGCGAGGCCGTGTTGACGAAGATCCACCACGCGGTGCCAACGGCCCAGTACCAGCGCTCGTCGGAGATGGCCTGGCCGGCGGCGAGCGCGACGGCGCAGGCCACAGTGCACTGGAGCGCCTGCCGGGTGGTGGGGCGTGCGAGCCCGCGACCGCCGGGCAGGGCGGGGAGGGCGGGCGGTGGGGTGCGCCGCTCGATGCACCAGGCGCCGAAGCGCACCACGGCCGCCGCGGCGAGGGCCAGGAATACGGCCGCGCACAGCTCCGGCAGCTGGCCCGGGACGGCATGCAGGAACTGCGTGGCGAAGAACATCATGAACGCGAAGACGCCGAGCGCGTTGCCGCGCGGCCCCCAGCGCCGTGCGTAGACCCCGCAGAAGACGACCGCGAGGAACGCGGTGTCGCGCAGCACCGGCAGTTCGTGCAGTGCCGCGGCGAGAGCCAGCACGGGAACCCCGGCGACCGGCAGCAGCGCGGTGGTGACCGCCTGCCGTCCGACCGTGGGGTCGGCCACGTTGAAGAGCGCGAGCAGCGCGGCGAGCCCGCCGGTGATCGAGGCGGGCAGCGACAGTCCGGACAGCTCCGCGGCGGCGACGGCGAGTGCGACGCCGACGACGGCGCGCAGGGAGGTGCGCAGCCGCAACAGCCCTGGGTCCGGTGCCACGAACATCCTCTTCACCGCGGTAATCCCGCCCCCTCCTGCTCCATACCGGGACATGACAAAGGCGCTGCGGGGGTTACGGAACGGCTTCCTCGCCGTCCGACGCAGCCCTGGCAACGCCATTTCTTGGTAAAGGAAAGCATCCAGAGGGTCAGTGGCTCAAGCGCGCCCTGCCTCACTGTGCCATTGGTACAGTCGAGGGCCCGTTGAGTCGACCGGAAGGGGACCGTTGGCCCATGGCCGCCGTGGATGCGGTGGATGCCAGGATCCTGCGGCTGCTGCTGGAGCAGCCGCGCACGAGCGTGCGCGAGTACGCGCGCATCCTCGGTGTCGCCCGCGGCACGCTGCAGGCACGCCTGGACCGGCTGGAGCGGGAGGGGATCATCACCGGAACCGGGCCGCGCCTGTCCCCCGCCGCGCTCGGCCACCCCGTCCTCGCCTTCGTGCACATCGAAGTGACCCAGGGGCATCTGGACGATGTGGGGGACGCGCTGGCCGAGGTGCCCGAGATCATCGAGGCCTTTTCGATCACCGGCGGCGGAGATCTGATGACCCGGGTCGTCGCGCGGGACAACGAGCACCTGGAGGACGTCATCCAGCGCCTCATCCAGCTGCCGGGCGTGGTGCGGACCCGTACCGAGGTGGCCCTGCGCGAGCGGGTGCCGCACCGGATGCTGCCGCTGGTCGAGGCGATCGGCAGGGCGGCGGGGGGCTCCCCGTGACCCCGCCTGCATGCTGGAGGACATGACCACTTCCCGGACCGCAGGCCGGCCCCCTTCCCGGACCCCTGCCGTGATCTTCGACCTCGACGGCACGCTCGTCGACAGCGAGCCGAGCTACTACGAGGCGGGACGGCGGCTGCTCGCCGAGTACGGGGTCGCCGGCTTCACCTGGGAGCAGCACACCAGGTTCATCGGGATCGGAACCAGGGAGACGCTGGAGACCCTCAGCCGCGAGTACGCCATCGAGGCGCCGGTCGAGGACCTCCTCGCCGGGAAGAACCGCCACTACCTTGAGCTGGCCGCCGGCCGCACCGAGGTGTTTCCGCGGATGCGCGCCTTCGTGGAGCGGTTGCACGCGGCCGGGCACCCGCTGGCCGTGGCCTCGGGCTCCTCGCCGGCAGCGATCGAGGCGGTGCTCGGCGGTACGGGGCTGGACGCGTACCTCACCACGCTGGTGTCGGCGGAGGAAGTCGCGCACGGCAAGCCGGAGCCGGACATCTTCCTGGAGGCCGCGCGGCGGCTCGGCGTACACCCCGCGGACTGCGTGGTGCTGGAGGACGCCGCACCGGGGGCGGAGGCCGCCCGTCGCGCCGGGATGCGCTGCATCGCCGTGCCGTATGTGCCGGACACGGCCGGGGATCCGGCGTTCGCGGCCGCCGGTCTGCTCTTCGCCGGCGGCCAGGCCGAGTTCGACGACCAGGCCGCCTACGCCTGGGTCACGGCGAACCGCTGACCGCCGCCGGGTCCGCTAGTGCCGCGTCAGCCGAGGAAGGACAGCCGTACCGTGCGGCGCGGATTGTCGCGGTTGGTGTCCACCAGGCAGACGGACTGCCAGGTGCCGAGTTCCAGCTGCCCGCCGATGACCGGCAGGGTCGCATACGGCGGTACCAGCGCGGGCAGGACGTGGTCCCGGCCGTGTCCCGGGCTGCCGTGCCGGTGCTGCCAGCGGTCGTCGGCAGGCAGCAGGCTGTGCAGCGTGGTCAGAAGGTCGTGGTCACTGCCGGCGCCGGTCTCGATCAGCGCGAGTCCGGCAGTCGCGTGCGGCACAAACACATGGAGCAGGCCGTCGCGCCCGCGGGCCGTCTCCCGCACGAACGACTGGCAGGCGGACGTGAGGTCGTGGACGGTCTCCGACGAGCCGGTGGCAACGTCGATCGTACGGGTGGTGAAGGCATCGGACATGCCTCCATCCTCACCCACTCACCGGGATTGCGCGTCCGCGTATCGAGACGCCGTTGACCGTGCGCGTCGGCTCCCGCTGCGTTACGGCCTCCTGCCGGGCGGTCTCCGCCGCCTGTTGCCGGGCTGCTGACGCTGTATCACTTCTTCTCCCAGGCTCCTCGCTGATCTCGCCCTGCGCCCAGGGGAGTTCACCTCGCTGCCCGTCCGTAGCAGCGCTCGTGCCGCAGGGCAACGTGGTCGTCGGTTTCGCGCCGGGTTCCCGCCCGGCCGGGGCGGGCGGGCGGGGAGACACGTGCGCCAGGCGCCAGACCCGCTCGGGCGTCGCGGCACCCCTGGCCACCGCGAGTCGCACACCCCCGACCGTCTTGTGACACGCATGCGTAGGCCCGGGTGTCCGGGGGAGCCGGTCACCCGGGCCGAGTTGTGCCTTGCTCGGGGGTGTGTTCTCACATCCGGACATGTGCCTCCAGGTGCGTCACTTCCTCTATCTCATGGCTGGCCTTCTCCAGCAGCTGATGAGCGAGGTCGTTCAAGGCCCTTGCCGCCGCGATCTCCTCGCCCACGCGTGGTTGCTGTGGGTCCGTCGGGTAACGGTTTGCCCGACCGTGTGCCCGCAGCTCCGTTCCGTCCGGGAGTCGGAGCATCAACGCCGCGTTGGTCTTGCTCTCGTCTTCCCTGAACTCGATGTCGATGTGCCATCCAACGACCGTCTGCATGTTCATCACCTCCACCCTTACTTCTCCAGGGTGCATCGTCCGGGCCGTCAGCACGAGGCAGGGCGGCGAATTCATGGCGCAGCGACGTCCAGGCCACGCGCCGCCCCGTGCGCAGGCTTCCGGCGTCCGTACTCAGTGCCGCCGCTCGGAGCGGGCCAGCAGCGCGGAGACCTCCTCGTCCGTGGTCTGCGAGAAGTCCTGGTACCACTCACTCACGGCGAAGAAGAGCCCCGGCGCCGACAGGCACACCACATCGTCGGCCGCGGCCCGCAGCCGTTCGACGGCGTCCGCCGCCGCCACCGGAACAGCGAGCACCACGCGCGCGGCTCCCTGGGCCCGCGCCACCTGACAGGCGGCGAGCGCGGTCGCGCCGGTGGCGACCCCGTCGTCGACGATGATCACCGTCCGGCCGGTGAGCGGGACGCGGGGCCGGTCGCCGCGGAACTGCCGCGCCTGCCGTTCGAGGGCTCCCAGCTCGCCTCGCTCCACGGCGTCGAGATCCTCCTGGCGGGCCCCGCTGCGGCTGATGATGTCCTCGCTCACGACCCGTACGCCGCCCTCGCCGATGGCGCCGAAGGCCAGCTCACGGTGGGTGGGCACGCCGAGTTTGCGGACCACGATGACATCGAGCGGCGCGCCCAGGGCACGGGCCACCTCGTAGGCCACGGGCACGCCGCCGCGCGGGAGTCCCAGGACGACCGGAGCGGGGAGGTCCTCGGACCGCAGCCGCTCGCCGAGCTGCTGCCCGGCTGCCACGCGGTTGGTGAACTGCACGTCTCAGCCCTGCCCGGCGGTCGAGCGGAGGGTCGGGCCGCTGAGGTGGTGCGACATGAGCTGCTCCAGAGGGCGGGTGCAGATGCGGCGGACGGAAACGGCGTACGCGGACCGGCGCGTGGTCAGTCCGCTGCCGGGCGGGGCTCCTCTTCGGCGGTTTCAGCGTAGGCGAGGTCGGCTGCTCGCTTCCGCAGCGTCGCCGCCCGGTACCTGAGTACGGCAGCGGCCGCCAGAGCGCTGGCGGCGAACCCGGTGGCGGCCACCCACGGGCGGTCCAGGCGGTGCCCCATCGCATGGTCCAGCGACAGGCGGCCGGGGCCGCTGAGGGCGAGCACGGCGGAGACGAATCCCAGATATGCCGGGTACTCAAAGCCCCCGGAAGTGACGAAGAATCCCTTCGGCGCGTGCACCGCGACGGCCGCGGTCATCGCTCCCGCCGCCGCGGCCCCCGCGACAGGCGTCGCCAGCCCCAGCGCCAGCAGCACGCCGCCGCCCACCTCCCCCAGTCCCGCCGCCACCGCGCTCACCTTGCCGGGCCGGTACCCCATGTCCTCCATGGCCTTGGCCGTGGCCTCCAGCCCCGGACCGCCGAAGAAACCGAAGAGCTTCTGCGCGCCGTGGGCGAAGAGGACGCTGCCCGTACCCACGCGCAGTGCGAGCAGGCCGAGGTCTTGTCGGTACGGCAGGGACATGCCGGAGCACCTTTCGGACGGGACGGATCGCGGCTCCAGTCTCCGCGCCCCCGGTCCCGGCCGCCGCCCCGGCTGGGCCGTTCGGGGCGCCATGCGGCACTTCGGCCTGCCGGTACCGCTGCGCCGGACGAGCCACCGTCCCAGTGCCCGGGCTGTCGGCTGCCCAAGAATTGCTTACCCCACGGACCCCCCTACGTCGTCCACAACGCTGATCACTGGGTCTTCGCCGGCACGCCGGTCGAGTGAGGCGACTGCTTCGACCACTTGGTCGGGGAGGAGTTCGACCGGGTCCGGCCGCCCGGAAGGTGCCGCCGCCGAAGGACAATGTGCGGAGCCTCTACGGGTCGGCGTGAGGCCGGCAGTCGCCCGTCCCGGCTGGGCAGGGACGGCTGTGAGCGTCCTGACCGGCTGCCTCGTTGCGGCAGCCGGAAGCCCATTGGCCCTGGGCATCGCGTGAGGCGCCGTAGGCTGTCAGTCGTGATCGATCCAACGATGCGGATCCCGCACGCGGCCCTGGGGGCCTGGGCGTGAGCGCCGAGGGCGCGGCGCGGCCGGCTCGTCGGCGCGGTCGGCCGTCGTCGGCCGCCCGGGAGGCGGCCGGGGAAGCCGCGCGCGATCGCATCCTCGCCTCGGCCCGCGCCGAGTTCGCCGAGCACGGCTACGACAAGGCCTCCATCCGGACCATCGCCCGTGGCGCCGAGGTCGATCCGGCACTGGTGCACCACTACTTCGGTACGAAGGAGCAGGTCTTCGAGGCGGCCATCGAGATCTCCTTCGCCCCCGTACAGAAGCGCCTGGACCAGCTGCCCGCCGCCGGCACACTCGGCGAACAGCTCGTCCGCTTCTTCCTCGGCATCTGGGAGAACCCGGCGACCCGGGCGCCGCTGCTGGCCGTGGTCCGCTCGGCGGTCAACAACGAGACGGCGGCCCGGATCTTCCGAGCCCTGGTGACACGGCAGTTGATGACCCGCATCGCACACGAGCTGGACAGCCCGGACCGGGAGCTTCGGGTCCAGCTGGCGGCGGCGCAGATGGTCGGCACGGCAATCCTGCGTTATGTGATCAAGGCCGAGCCGCTGGCCTCGGAGGACCCCGAGGAGCTGATCGCCCGGCTCGCGCCGGTCGTGCAGCACCATCTGACCGGGGACCGGCTGACGACGGCCGAGTGAGGCCGGGCGGCTGAGCCGCGCCGTACCAACACGCCCGCAGCCAAACCACCTCAACCACACCGCGTCGTGCGGCATCGCCGCCGTACCCCGTCCTCATGTGGCATCCCACTGTCATTGACACACCGGCGGCTTCAGCCGCATTATTCAACGCATGATGAATAACGCTGACGGGATGGCCCTCCACGCCAGCGGCCTCTCCGTCGTACGCGGGGGCCGCACCGTCCTCGACCAGCTCGCCTTCGATGTCCCGCGCGGTACCGTCACCGGCCTGCTCGGGCCGAGCGGCTGCGGCAAATCCACCCTGATGCGCGCCATCGTGGGCAGCCAGGCCAAGGTCACCGGGACCCTCGAGGTCCTCGGTCACCCGGCCGGGTCCGCCCCGCTGCGCTCCCGCGTCGGCTATGTGACCCAGGCTCCGTCCGTCTACGCCGACCTCTCCGCCCGGCAGAACCTCGACTACTTCGCGTCGGTTCTCGGTCTGCCGCGCGCCGAACGCCGCTCCCAGGTCGCCCGGGCACTCGCCGACGTGGACCTCGCCTCCCATGCCGACTCCCTGGTGGGAAACCTCTCCGGCGGCCAGCGCGCCCGGGTCTCTCTCGCCGTCGCCCTGCTCGGCACCCCCGAACTGCTGGTACTCGACGAACCCACCGTCGGCCTGGACCCCGTCCTGCGCCGCGACCTGTGGAACCTCTTCCACCGCCTCGCGGCCGAGCGCGGGGCCACACTGCTCATCTCCTCCCACGTCATGGACGAGGCCGACCGCTGCCAGCGGCTGCTCCTGATGCGCGCGGGCCGCATCCTCGCCGACGACACCCCCGAGGCCCTCCGCCTGCACACCCGCACCGACGCCATCGAGGACGCCTTCCTCCACCTGGTCGACACCGCCCGCGAGAAGGAGACAGTGCAGTGAACGCCCGTCGCACCCTGGGCACCGCCCGCCGCGTACTGCGCCAGCTCGCTCACGATCGCCGCACGATCGCGATGCTGCTGTTCATCCCGGTGCTCATGCTGGTTCTGCTGTACTACGTCTTCGACGGCGACCGGCGCGCCTTCGACTCCATCGGCGCCTCGCTGCTCGGCATCTTTCCGATGATCACGATGTTCCTGGTCACCTCCATCGCCACCCTGCGCGAACGTACGTCGGGCACGCTGGAGCGGCTGCTCTCCATGCCGCTGGGCAAGGGGGACCTGATCCTTGGCTACGCCCTGGCCTTCGGCGTCTTCGCCGTCGTCCAGGCGTCGGTGGCCACCGGCGTGGCCGTCTGGCTGCTGGACCTGGACATCGCCGGCTCTTCGTGGCTGGTCCTGCTGGTGGCCCTCCTGGACGCCCTCCTCGGCACGGCACTCGGCCTGTTCGTCTCGGCATTCGCGGCGACGGAGTTCCAGGCGGTCCAGTTCACGCCCGCCGTGATCTTCCCGCAGCTCCTGCTCTGCGGGCTGTTCGCCCCGCGCGCCAGCATGCAGCCCGTGCTGGAGGCGGTCTCCGACGTCATGCCGATGTCGTACGCGGTGGACGGGATGACGGAGGTGCTCCACCACAGGGACATCACCGGCGACTTCGTGCGGGACGTCGTAGTCGTCGCGGGCAGCGCTCTCCTGGTCCTCGCCCTCGGCGCGGCCACGCTGAGGCGGCGGACACCCTAGTGCCGCCCGCCGGCGGCGGATCGTGTGAGGGGATGCGCCCGCGCGGCGCCCGTCGCACTCTGGAGGCATGACATGGCACCCGCCCGTCATCGTGTACCCGCCCTCGCCTTCCGGAGGGCGTCGGGTGACGTTGCACGGGCAGATCGTCGGGCTCGCACATGGCCGCGGCGACGTCGCGATGTTCCTGCGCACTGCCGGGCTCGCCACAGGGGAGGTCAAGCTCGACGACCCCGAACTCGTCGAGTGGCGCGGTGGCGACCTCGACCACTGGCCGGTCCGCTGAGGAGCGCCGGCCAGGGCCGTGGACCTGCGCGGCAGCGTGTTTCGGGCCTCGTGCGTGGGCTACCCAAGCGTCTGACCAAGTGACCAAGCCCGGCCGCCGACCGGACACAGCCGAGAAGAGGCCTCCATGGCTCACGACGACATGCCCCAGGACGAAACGCAGCCGACCAACGCCAAGCAGGAGCAGCTGGACAAGTACCGGGCGGAGAACCCGTGCGAGGGGCCACTGACCACGGACCAGGGGATCATGGTCGACCACACCGACGACTCGCTCCGGGCAGGCGAGCGCGGCCCCACGCTGATGGAGGATTTCCATTTCCGCGAGAAGCTGACGCGATTCGACCACGAGCGCATTCCCGAGCGGGTGGTGCATGCCCGCGGCGCGGGCGCGTACGGATATTTCGAGCCGTACGAGTCCTGCGCCGAGTTCACCCGGGCCGCATTTCTCCAGGACCCGTCCGTGAAGACGCCCGTCTTTGTGCGGTTCTCCACCGTACAGGGGCCGCGGGGATCCGCGGACACGGTGCGCGACGTACGCGGCTTCGCGACAAAGTTCTACACCTCGGAGGGCAACTACGATCTGGTCGGGAACAACATTCCGGTCTTCTTTATCCAGGACGGCATCAAATTCCCGGATTTCGTGCATGCGGTGAAACCGGAACCGCAGAACGAGATTCCGACCGGCGCCTCCGCGCACGACACCCTCTGGGACTTCGTCTCGCTGCAGCCCGAGACCCTGCACATGATGATGTGGGTGATGTCGGACCGGGCGATTCCGCGTAGTTTCCGGATGATGCAGGGCTTCGGGGTGCATACGTTCCGCTTCGTCAACGCGGAGGGGCGGGGCACCTTTGTGAAGCTGCACTGGAAGCCGCTGCTCGGCGTGCATTCGCTGGTGTGGGACGAGGCGCAGGAGTGCGCGGGCCGCGACCCGGACTTCCACCGCCGGGACCTGTGGGAGGCCATCGAGTCGGGTGAATTCCCGGAGTACGAGCTGGGCGTGCAGCTGGTGCCCGAGTCGGATGAGTTCACATTCGACTTCGATCTGCTCGACGCCACCAAAATCATTCCCGAGGAGCAGGTGCCGGTGCGGCCCATCGGCCGGATGGTGCTGAACCGGAATCCGCAGAATTTCTTCGCCGAGACCGAGCAGGTCGCTTTCCACACCGCGAATGTGGTGCCGGGCATCGACTTCACCAACGACCCACTGCTGCAGGCGCGGAACTTCTCCTATCTGGACACCCAGCTGCTCCGGCTGGGCGGGCCGAACTTCTCCCAGATCCCGGTCAACCGGCCCGTCGCCTCGGTGCGTACCACCCAGCGCGACGGCTTCCACCAGGACGACGTCCACACCGGAGTGAGCTACACGCCGAACTCGCTCGGCGGCGGCTGCCCGGCCCTCGCGGGCACCGACGGGCGCGCCTACACCCACTACGCGGAGCGGGTGGAGGGCGCGAAGATCCGGAAGCGCAGCCCGAGCTTCGAGGACCACCACAGCCAGGCCGCACTGTTCTGGAACAGCATGAGCGACTGGGAGCAGCGGCACATCCTCGAGGCGTTCCGCTTCGAGCTCGGCAAGGTGAACTCGATGGAGGTGCGCCGGCGGGTGGTCGGCGAGCTGGTCGGGGTCGACTACGGGCTGGCCACGGCCGTCGCGAAGGGCATCGGCGTCGAGGCCCCCGAGTCCGGGGCCACTGCCGTCCCGGCCGCCGAACGGCCACGCTCCCCCGCGCTGAGTCTGGAGAACCTGCGCGGTGACGGCTCCATCCGCACCCGCAAGATCGCGGTGCTGGTGACCGACGGGGTGGAAGCGGACCAGATCAACGGGCTGCGGGAGGTCTTCTCCGAGCAGGGCGCGGTCGTCGAGGCGCTCGCCCCGCACGACGGGACGGTCACCTGCGCCGACGGCAAGAGCCTGGAGGTGGACCGGGCGCTGCCGACGGTCCGCTCCGTGCTGTACGACGCCGTGATCGTGCCGGACGGGCCGGGCGACGCGCTGGTGTCGGAAACCGGCGGCGCCGCCCTGCGGTTCGTACGGGACTCCTACCGGCACGGCAAGGCCGTGGGCGCGCTGGGCACCGGGGTGACGATGCTGGCCGCGCTCGGAGTGCGCGGGGTGCGGATCGCCGAGGAGCACGGCACGGTGGCCGACCAGGGCGTGGTGACCGACAGGGCGTCCGGCCGGGCGAGCGAGGACTTCACCCGGGCGTTCGCCGAGGCGGTCGCCGCTCACCGGCACCCGGAGCGGCGGCAGGTGACGGCCTGAGGGAGGTCTGACCTGAGCCGGGCCTGCGAGGGGGCCCGGCTCAGCCCCACGCCCCCACACCACTGTGCATCGGGAGGCTGCACGTCTCGCCCGGCGCGATGGTCACGGCCCGCCCGGCGAGCACAGCATGGATCGGCGGCTCTTCGGAGGGCGGGACGGTGACGCTGAGCTCGTCGGGGCCCGCCCGAAGCGTGATGCCCCAGTGGCCGCGGTAGCGGATGGAGAAGCCGAACTGGTGCAGCTCGTAGGGGGGCGCCGGGTCGAGCCACAGGGCCTCTTCCCGGGTCTCCAGCCCGGTCAGACCGCGCTGCACCAGGTCGAGGGTGCCGGTCATCGCCGCCAGGTGGATGCCCTCCTCGGTGGTGCCGCCCTGCAGATCGGCGACATCGGCGTTCAGGGCTTCGAGGAAGTACTTCCAGGCCTCCTCCCGGCGCTCCCGTGCCAGCACCCAGGCGTGGACCAGGCCGCTGAGCGTCGAACCGTGGCTGGTACGGGCCAGGTAGTAGTCCACCGTCTTGGCCCAGGCGTCGTCGTCCAGCCCATAGCCCAGACGCTCGAAGAGCTGCCTGAGCTCGGCCGGCGAGAACAGATAGCCCAGCATCAGCACGTCGGCCTGCTTGGAGGCCTGGTACCGGTTGACGGAGTCGTGCTCGGACTCCAGGATCCGGTCCAGCCGGCCGACGTCCCCGTAGCGGGCCCGGTAGGCCGCCCAGTCCAGCTCGGCCAGCTCCCCGTAGCCCTCGAACTGGCTGACCACGCCGTCGTGGAAGGGGATGTGCAACGTGCGGGAGACGTCCTCCCAGCGCTCCAGCTCGGCCTCGCCCAGCTCCAGCCGCTCGAACAGGTCGCGGCGGCGCGGCTCCGGCAGCGACCCGGCCAGCTCCAGGGCGCGGCACAGCACCCAGCAGGCCGTGACGTTGGTGTACGCGTTGTCGTCCAGGCCCGGCCGCGCCGCGTCCGGGTACGCCTCGTGGAACTCGTCCGGTCCGACGACGCCACGGATGCGGTAGCGCCCCAGGGCGGGATCGAACTGCGCGACGCTGGCCCAGAACCGAGCGATCTGCAGCAGCATCTCGGCGCCCCGCGTGTGCAGGAACTCCGTGTCGCCGCTGGCCTGGCAGTACTGCCACACGTTGTACGCCACCGCCGAGCCGACATGGTGCTGCAGCCGCGAGTGGTCGGGCAGCCACCGGCCCGAGCGGGGGTTGAGGTGCAGCGACTGCGTCTCCTCGCGTCCGTCGCTGCCGCTCTGCCAGGGGTACATGGCGCCCGCGTGCCCGGCGTCCGCCGCTGCCCGGCAGGCCGCCGGAAGCCGCCGGTAGCGGTAGTTCAGCAGCGCCCGGGAGATCTCCGGGAAGTGCAGGTTGAGGAACGGCAGGACGAACACCTCGTCCCAGAAGACATGCCCGCGGTAGGACTCCCCGTGCAGCCCGCGGGCCGGCACGCCCACGTCCAGGTCCGCGATGTGCGGCGAGAGCGTCTGCAGCAGATGGAACAGGTGCAGGCGCAGGATGCGGCCCGGCTCACCGGGCACGTCCAGGTCCGCCCCGCGCCACAGCTGTTCCCAGGCGACGGTGTGCGAGGCGAGCAGGCGTTCGTACGGCCCGGCACGCCGGACGCCGTCCAGAGCGGCGTGCAGCGGATCGCTGATCGCCGGGTCGCGGGAGGTGTGCAGCGCGACGGTCTTGTCCACGGTCACCGACCGCCCGGGCTCCATCAGGAACACCAGCCGGTGCGAGGCCTGCCGGGGCCCGATGTGGGGTTCGGCGTGGAGGGGTGCGTGCCCTGTGTCCTGTATGGAGTCGGACACGACGTGGGTGCGGGCCGCCATCGCCACCCGGACGTCGGAGGTGGCCGTACGGCAGCGCAGCCACAACGTGTCCGGCTCGAGCGCGCCGGTGTGCACACGGTTCAGGTGCCGCCCGCCCAGCTCCTGGTACCGGGCGACGCCGGAGTTGGTGATGCGGGCGTCGAGCCCGGACTCCACCTCCAGCGATCCGGACCAGTTCTCGGCCGTGAACACGGTGCGCAGCGCGGCCAGGTGCGGATCGCCCATGTGCACGAGCCGTTCCTGCTCGACCCGCAGCCGCCGCCCCTGGCGGTCCTCGGTCAGCAGGCTGCGGATGAGCGTTCCGCGGCTCAGGTCGAGGACTTGGCGGTAGCCGAGCAGGCTGCCGTTGTCGGGGGTGAACCACTTGCCCGGCGGGGCGTCGCCGATGCGGGTGCGGAAGCGCAGGGGCAGCCAGTTCGGGAGGTTGACCATGTCCTCGTTCTCCACCTGCCGCCCGGCGACGTAGGAGGTGAGCCGGTCGTAGCAGCCCGCCACGTACGTCCCGGGATAGTGCATGGGTCCGGCTTCCGTCTCCGGCGCGGCGCCCCGGGTGGCGAAGTATCCGTTGCCGAGCGTGCACAGCGCCTCGCGCAGCCGCTCCCGGGCCGGGTCGTAGCCCTTGTACTCCCACGTCCAGTCCGGCATGGCTCACTCCTCCACAGCGGGGTTGGGAGCTTCGGGCAGCCCCAGCGGGGCAGGCAGGGGAACGATCAGGTCGGCCAGCTCCTCGACCGCGATGTCCGCCTCGTGGGCCAGCAGGTCGTCGGCAGCGCCGGGAGTGCCGGTGCGGTTCACGCCCACCACGAGGCCGGATCCGCCCCTGCGGCCCGCTTCGACGCCCGCCAGGGCGTCCTCGACGACGCCCCTGTCGGCGGGGGGCGGGCCGAGCCGGCGGGCGGCCTCGAGGAACAGGGCCGGATCGGGCTTGCCGGGCAGCCTCGGCCGGGTGGCGTCCACCCCGTCGACCACCGCCTCGAAGCGGTCGAGCAGACCGGCCGTGCCGAGCAGGTCGCGGGCGTGCCGGGAGGCGGACACCGCGGCGCGGGGGAGGTGTGCCGGGACCTGTGCCATGAGGCGACCTCCTCCCTCCCATAGTCCCCATGGTCGGGAACCTCCTGTCCGCGTGCGAGCGCAGGCGCTGGGCGGACGAAGTACGCCGGGGACTCTTGTCGATATGAGGAAAGGCCTTGACGATGGGAAGGAGAGATGGTACGGGCGGGCACTCGGGGAGCCGCCACCGTTGTGTGGTGCGGGCATCCGCAGGAGGCAGCCGTGAACCGCAGTACGTACAGCGTCAGCGATGTCATGACCCACGCCGTCGTCGCCGTCGGCCGCGGGGCGCCGTACGACGAGATCGTGGAGACCATGAGCCAGTGGCAGGTGCGGTGCTTGCCGGTGCTGGACGAGGCGGAGCGGGTCATCGGGGTGGTGTCCCACGCCGACCTGCCGTGCGGGGCGCCCGGACTGCTGACCGTCGAGGAGCTGATGACCGCCCCGGCGGTCACGGTTCAGCCCGAGGCCTCGCTCGCCGAGGCGGCAAGAATCATGGTCCACCACTGCGTGAAACGACTTCCGGTCGTGGACACCATGGGGCGGCTGAAGGGCATGCTCAGCCGCAGCGACGTGCTGAAGGTCTTCCTTCGCTGCGACGAGGACATCGCGGAACAGGTGCGCTGCGACATCACCTCGCAGCTGTTCCCCAGCCAGCCGGAAGCGGTCGGCGTGCAGGTCGAGCAGGGCGTCGTCAGTCTCGTCGGCAGCGTCTCGGATGCATCGCTGATTCCTCTCGCGGACCGGCTCGTCCGCTCCGTCGAAGGCGTGGTGGACGTCCGGATCGAACTCTCCGGTGCGGTGCCCACCGGGTCTGGTCAGCCACCGCCGGTCCCCCGGATCGAGGATCCGGCTCCTGAATACCGGACTCCGACCGTCAATCCCTGATCAGCTCGGAACTCGGACACCGGGCAGAGCGTGGCGTACCGCGGGACCGCCACAACCCGCCTGAACAGGAGTCGTCACGGAAGCTCGCCGGGGCCCTCGGTCTCCGGTACGACGTGCACCGCGGCCTCCTCCGCCGAGGCCGCAGCCCCGTCGATACCGGCGTCGAACGCCACCAGATCCTTCTCGCGGTCAGGGTGCGCACCCTCGTCAGGGGCCACCAGCCGGCCTGCGCGAGCGTCCCCGACCTCGTCGTCCAACGGCTCTCCGTTGCCGTCCGAGCGGTCGCCGACGCCGTCTCCGTCCGGCTCCGTCACATCGGGCAACTCGCGCGCCAGCCGCTGGTCGAGGGTCTCCCCCTCACGCTGCTCCCGAGCCGTCGTACCGGTGGTTTCCACCGCCCACGGCCGCTCAGGTGGCGAGTACCCCTCGTCGAGGACCTGCTCAACCCCGTGGTAGTCGAGCGTGTCCTCGGGCTCCAGCAAGCCGGCGTCGTCCTGCTGCTCGGACTGGTCCGGCTGATAGACCTCGTCACCCATCAAGTTCTCGCTCATGGTTCATCCCCGCTCCTCCTTGCCGATCGAAGCGGATCGGGCACCGTGACACGCGAGGTGGCACCTGCAGCCATGCCGTCATTCTATTGGCGACAGCGGTTCCCGGCTAAAGGTGTCGCGGCCCCGGCGCGACGAGCGCCGCGTGAAGGGCACATGCTGGTGCTGTGGGGCAGGATGCATCGGCGGCGAGGCCGGCGGCACAGTCCGTGACCTGGGGTGAGGCTCGGGGCGGCACGGAACGTCAGCATGTGCTGGCCGATGGTGTCGTCGCGGCGATCGGGGCCACGGGAGGCTACGGCGGCGGCCTGTATCTGCCCTCGCGCGACGGCCGTTCCCTGGTGCTGGCCGTGGTGGCCGGTGTCCCCCGCTCGCTGCTGCACCGATGGTGGCGGATACCCGTCAGCGCCCGACTGCCGGCCGCGGAGGCGTACCGCACGGGGCACGACGTCCACCTGTTGGACCCGGGCGAGACCGTGCGCCGCTATCCGCGTCTGCCGGGCGAACTGCCCTATCCCTTCGCCTCCCTCTGCACCCCGGTCCACGCCCGCGGCCAGGTGATCGGCGTCCTGTTCGTTCTGCGCTCCGTCGCCGAAGGCTCCGCCGCCGCGGCGAGGGAACGCCGCGCGGTGCGCACCGTCAGCCGCGCGCTCGGCTACTCCCTCGAGGCGCTCGGCGCACCGGTCCACAGCGTCGAGTACGACGGCGAGCCGGTGAGCGTACGGCTGCCGGCCGAGGGTGTCACCGTGCGCGTCGGCCTGTTCGACTGGGACCTGGAGACGGGCTCGTTCACCATGGACGAGGAGGCGCGTGCGGTTCTTGGCACACGTCCTCACACCTCGCCCCGCACCATCACGGAACTGCAGGCGCGGGTGATCCCCGACGATGTGCACGAGGTACGGACCAGCATCCGCGACGCCGCCGAGCGCGGGCGCGTCCGGGCCCGCCGGTTCCGCGTACTCGACGACGACGGCCGGGCACGGCCCGTGGAGATGTGGGGCCGCATGACGGGCGAGGGGGGCGCCCGCCGTCTGGTGGGTGCCGTCATCGACGCGGCCGCCGGCGCCGCCGTCGAAGCAGCGCACCGGCTGCCCGACGGCATCTTCGCGCTCGACCAGGACGGCAGGTTCACCTTCGCCAACCGCCGCCTGGAGGAGATGCTGGGCGCCGGCCGGGAGGACCTGCTCGGGCGGTGCCCGTGGGACGTCCTGCCCTGGCTCGCCGATGCGGGGTACGAAGACCGGTACCGGGCGGCGATGCTGTCGCAGGAGGCGACCTCATTCCTGGTCCGGCATCCCGAGGGGGAATGGCTCGCCATCGTGCTGTACGCGGATGTGCATGGCCTCACCGGACGGGCGTTCTGGACGAGCCCGCCGCAGGAGGGCGGGGAGACCGTGCCACCGCAGGGGGGCGAGGAACGGGCGGCGCCGGAGCCGTACGGTCGGACCGGCCCGCCGCTGCCGGTCGTGGGCCCGGGTGCGCTGTACCACGTCGTCCACATGGCCGGCGTGCTCACGGAGGCCGTCACGGTGCGGCAGGTCTGCTCGGCCGTGGCAGAGCAGCTTCTCCCCGCGTTCGGCGGCCAGGAACTCGCCCTCTATCTGGTCCGAGAGGGGCGCATGCACCTGGCCGCGGAGTCCGGCTATCCGGAGGGCTTCCTCGACATGTTCGAGGGCGTGCCGCTGGACGCCCGGCTGCCCGGAGAGGAGGCCCTGGCCTCCGGGGTACCGATCTTCTTCGAGTCCCGCCGCCACCTGACCAGCGCGTATCCCGGGATCGCCGTGGACCGCATGTCCTCGTGGGCGTTCCTCCCGCTGATCGCCTCCGGACACGCGGTCGGCTCCTTGATCCTCGGCTTCGACACCCCGCGCTCCTTCTCCACCGACGAGCGTTCCGCACTGACGGCGCTGGGCGGCCTGGTCGCCCAGGCGCTGGAGCGCGCCCGGCTCTACGACGCGGAGTTCACCATGGCCCGGGGGTTGCAGGACGCCCTGCTGCCGCACCGGCTGCCGGGCGTCCCCGGCCTGGAGAGCACCGCCCGGTACCTCCCGGGCACCCAGGGGATGGAGATCGGCGGGGACTGGTACGACGTGATCGACACCGGCAGCGGGGTCGCGCTCGTGGTCGGGGATGTGGAGGGGCACAGCGTCACAGCGGCCGCCGTCATGGGGCAGCTGCGCACCGCCGTCGGCGCGCATGCCTCCAGCGGCCTGCCGGCCCAGGAGGTCATCGGCCATACGAACCGGCTGCTCGTGGACCTGGATCCGGGCGCCCTCGCCACCGTCTGCTACGTGCACCTGGTCCCGGGGACGGGCCGGGCGGTGGCCGTCCGGGCCGGGCACCCTCCGCCCCTGCTGAAGACACCCGGCGAGCGTGCCGCCGTGCTCGATCTGCCCGGAGGCCCGCTGCTGGGGGTCGCACCGGACATCGCGTACCCGGCCACGGAACTCCAGCTGTCGCGGGGGACGTTGCTCGCCCTGTACACCGACGGCCTGGTGGAGCAGCCGGGCGCTGACATCGACGAGGGCATCGACTTCCTGTGCTCCCTCCTCGACGCGGCACCGGACAGATCACTGGAATCCCTCGCCGACCGTCTGGTCCGGCAGGCCCGGCGTGCGACCGACCGACCCGACGACGTGGCCCTGCTCCTGACGCGCTACACCGGCGGCTAGTGCCGCGGCTTCCCCCTGAGGAGCTCAGCGCCAGGGATGTAAAGGCGGCACTGTGGAAGGGGAGCCGCATACAGCCGGGTCAGGGGGCAGTCGGATGGGAGGCGCCAGCGATGAACCGACCGGCGACGATGTTCAGCGAGAGCCCGGAGGATCCGTTCGCACTGCGGCGCGCGGCTTCGGCGGTACTGGACGAGCGCGGCACGGTTGTCGGCTGGAGCCGACGGGCCGAGGAGCTGCTCGGCTACCTGCCCGAGGAAGCCGTCGGCCGGCCGGCGGCCGACTTCCTCGTCGAACCGGATGACCGGGACCAGTTCATGGACGCGGCCGAGGCATGCGTACGGTCCCTGGGCTGGTTCGGCATCCTGCCCGTCCGCCACCGCGACGGCCACCGGGTAACGCTGGGCTGCCGAGTCCGCCGCATCCAGCGCAGCGCCCCCACCAGCGAGTGGTTCCTGGTCGGCGCACCCGCGGAGGAGGTCGTCCAGTGGGAGACCGACCGCTCGCTCCTGGACGGGCTGTTCAGCCGGTCCCCGATCGGCCTGACCATCCACGCCCCTGACGACCTGCGCATCCTGCGCACCAACCGGGCCATAGCCCTGGCCGGCGGCATGTCGCCCGAGCGCATGCGAGGGCTCCACATCGGGGACTTCCTGATCGGCCCGGACGCGGAAATCGTCGAGGGCCGGCTGCGGCAGGTGCTGGAGACGGGCAAGCCCGTCATCTTCACGGAACAGCCCTGCCGGCTGCACCGGGAACCGGGCAGGGAGCGGTTCGTGTCCGTGTCGGCGTTCCGGATGGAGGATGCCTCAGGGGAGATCCTCGGGGTGGCGGATCTGGTGGAGGACGTCACCGACCGCTATCTGGCTCGGCGTCGGCTCGCGCTGCTCAACAAGGCCAGTGCTCGCATCGGGGCCACGCTGGACGTGGCGCAGACTGCCCGGGAACTGGCCGACGTGGCCGTCCCCGATCTGGCTGACGGCGTGTCAGTGGATCTGCTCGAGCCGGTCGCCCGGGGCGAGGAGCCCGCCCAGTCCTTCGGGCCGGTACGCAGGACCGCCGTCAACAGCGTCACCGCGCAGGCGCTGGAGGTCCTCTACCCCGTGGGAGAGCTGATCCACTACGCCCCGACGATGCCGCAGGGCCAGTGCCTGATCGAAAACCGAGCGATCCTGGTACCCGACCTGAAGGGCGCGACCGGACTGTCGGTCAGTGATCCGGAACGGGAGCAGCGCGCTCTCGCCCTCGGCGCCCACGCGTTGATGGTGGTGCCGCTGGCCGCACGTGGTCTTGTGCTGGGAATGGTGTCCCTGTGGCGTTCGCGCAGGCCGGTTCCCTTCGAGGAGGACGATCTCACCCTGGCCGAGGAGTTCGCCAACCGCGCCGCCGTCTGCATCGACAACGCCCGCCGCTTCACCGAGCAGCACCAGGCGGCGCTCGCCCTGCAGCGCCGTCTGCTCCCGCGCCAGGTCCCCGAGCTGTCGGCTGTCGAGGTGGCTCATCGCTATCTGCCCGCGGGCTCCTCGGCAGGCGTCGGCGGCGACTGGTTCGACGTCATCCCCCTCTCCGGCGCCCGCGTCGCCCTGGTCGTCGGGGACGTGGTGGGCCACGGCATCGACGCCGCCGCCACGATGGGCCGGCTGCGCACCGCCGTCCGCACCCTGGCCGACCTCGACCTCGAACCCGACGAGATCCTCTCCCACCTCGACGACGTGGTGGACCGCCTGTCCGCCGAGCGCGAAGGGAACGGCGAGCTGACCGGGGACGAACAGGCGGTCGGCGCCACCTGTCTGTACGGGGTCTACGATCCGGTCTCCCGGCGCTGCACCCTGGCGCGCGCCGGTCACCCGCCGCCCGTGGTCGTGTCCCCGGACGGGCAGGTGAGCCTGCCCGATCTCCCCGCCGGGCCACCACTCGGCGTGGGCGGGCTTCCCTTCGAGGAGGCGGAGCTGGAACTGGAGGAGGGCAGCCTGCTCACCCTCTACACCAACGGGCTCCTCGACTCGGCCAAGGGAGACGTCGAGGACAGCCTGTCGCGGATGATCGAGCAGCTCGCTGTCCCCGACCGTCCGCTGGAGGAGACCTCCCAGGCCGTGGTGGACGCGCTGCTGCCCGCCCGCCCCACCGACGATGTCGCGCTGCTCATCGCCCGCACCCGGGTGCTGCCGCCCGAGCAGGTGGCCACCTGGCAGCTGCCCTCGGAGCCCACGGCCGCTGCCCATGCCCGGAAGCTGACCGCAGATCAGCTGAGCGTCTGGGGTCTGGAGGAGATGACCTTCAGCACCGAGCTGATCGTCAGTGAGCTGGTCACCAATGCCTATCGCTACTCCGACGGGCCGATGTGCCTGCGTCTGATCAAGGACCGCTGCCTTATCTGTGAGGTCTCCGACTCCAGCAGTACCTCCCCGCATCCGCGCCGCGCCCGCAGCACGGACGAGGGTGGCCGCGGCCTGTTCCTGGTGGCGCAGTTCGCGGAGCGCTGGGGTACGCGGTACACGCACGGCGGCAAGACGGTCTGGACCGAGCAGCCGCTGCCGTCCGAGCCGGCGTCGCGAGGACCCACCGCCGAAGCGGTCGCGGCCGCCTCGTGAGACGGCCCGCCGCCCGGAGGCTGCCCGTCAACGAGCCCTGGTGTCCGAGGGCATCCGCACCGGCTCCGGCAGATCGGACGGGCGGATCCGGTACACGTTGAGCCGCATGTCGTAGTACTTGGTGGTCTCGCCCACCCACTCCATGCCCATGCGGCGCGCCGTCGCCGCGGCGCGCTCGTTCCGGGGACGCGATACGGCGAACAGCTCGTCCACCCCCTGCTCGAACGCCCAGCGGGTCAGCGCGATGCCGGCCTCGGTCGCGTATCCCTGTCCCCAGGCGTCGGTACTCAGCTGCCAGCCGATCTCCAGGTCCTCCTCATACGGCGGCAGCATCCGGATGAGCAGCCCGCCGACCACCCGGCCGTCCTCCTGCCGCTCGACGGCCCACCGTCCCGTCGGGGGCATCAGATTGGGCTGGGCCTCCACCCATGCCTGCAGCACCGCACGCATCGCCGTCACATCCCCGACCCGGTGCATCTCGGGGGTCAGCCAGTGTGCGACCTCCTCGGCCCCGTAGATCCGCAGCGCGTCCTCGGCATCGGAGACGGCCCAGTCGCGCACCAGGAGACGGTCCGTACGCAAAGGCGTTCGCATGGATCTCACGCTAATCCGCCCGGGCGCCCGCGTCCTGCCGGAAGAGTCCCGCGGCGGCCGGACATGCTGCTCAGGACGTGGCGCCGCAGGGCTCCGCGAGCAGACCATCGAGGAACTGCCCGACCACGCGGTCCCGGTCGAGCGAGCGCGCCACCTTGATCACCGGCTTCGTGGGCATGGCGGGCGTGCCCTCCGCGGGCGGGGCGTAGCCGCGCCGGTCGGCCACGAGCATGCCCCTGGTCCACTCGCCGCGGAGCTCGACGCTGACGGACAGCTCGTCGTAGCTGGCCGCGTCCGGGTCGACGGTGAGCGCGGCCGCGCTCGGGTCGTGCAGCGGGCAGCCGACCCGGCGGTGACGCGCCTGGTAGTAGTCCAGGTAGTGCAGGAGGATCGACCAGGCAAATGCCCCCTTGGGCCCGGATGCGGAGCCGATACGGTCCAGGTCCTCGCGCGTGAGCCAGGTGTGCATCGTCACGTCGAGCCCGACGAGGGTGAGCGGCAGCCCCGCGGTGAGCACCAGCGACGCGGCCTCCGGGTCGCGGAGGATGTTGGTCTCGGCCACCGGGCTGATGTTCCCCGGCTCGCGCAGCGTGCCGCCCATCACCACCACCCGCTCGACCAGCTCCGGCAGCCGGGGCTCGATCAGCAGGGCCACGGCCAGGTTGGTGAGCGGACCCGTGGCGAGAAGGGTGCACTCCCCCGGGCGCTCCCGTACGGTCCGCACCAGCTGTTCGGCCGCCGAGCCGGGGCAGGGCTCGCGTCCGGCGACGGGACGCGCCTGGCCGCCCAGGCCGTCCGCGCCGTGGACGAGCGCCGAGATGGGCACCGGCTGGGCGAGCGGCCGGGCGGCGCCCACCGCGACGGGGATGTCTCGGCGCCCACAGACATCCAGCACCTGCAGGGCGTTGGCGGCGGCCGCATCCGCGTGTGCGTTGCCATGGACGCTGCCGACGGCGAGCAGCTCGACGTCGTCCCGGCCGGCCAGAAACATCGTGGCCAGCGCATCGTCGATGCCGTAGTCGCCGTCGTAGACGATCTTCCGCCGGGATCGGTCCTTGGCCACAGCTGGTCCTTTCCGGGTGACCCTGTTGCGCCGCGCAGCGGTCTCGGCCCACTGTGCCCCTGCCCGCCAGGTGCCGCGCCAGGCAGGTCAGATCGGCGCTCCGACTCCCACGGGGCTCTGCTCGGCCCAGATCGTCTTGCCCTCCGAGGTATAGCGGGTGCCCCACCGCTGGGTCAGCTGGGCGACCAGGAACAGCCCCCGGCCGCCCTCGTCGGTGGTCCGGGCGTGCCGCAGGCGCGGGGAGGTGCTGCTGCCGTCCGACACCTCGCAGATCAGGCTGTGGTCGCGGATGAGCCGGAGCCGGATCGGGCCGGTGGCGTGGCGGATGGCGTTGGTCACCAGCTCGCTGACCACGAGTTCGCTGGTGAACGCGGCCTCCTCCAGCTGCCAGCGGGCCAGTTGCTGTGCCGTGAAGGCGCGGGCGTCGGCGACGACGGCCGGGTCCACGGGCAGCTCACACGAGGCGACCTGGTCCCCGCCGAGGACCCGCGTACGGGCGAGCAGCAGCGCGACGTCGTCATAGGGGCGGCGGTCGGAGAGCATCGAGTCGACGACCGCGGCGCAGACGTCCTCCAAGCGCCGTTCGGTACGGGCCCGGGACAAGGCGCTGGACAGCCGGTCGAGCCGGAGGTCGACGTCGGTCCCGTCCTCCGTCTGCAGCAGACCGTCGGTGTACAGGGCGAGGAGGCTGCCCTCGGCCAGCTCCAGGTCGACGGATTCGAAGGGCAGCCCGCCCAGGCCCAGCGGCGGCCCGGCGGGGAGGCTCGGAAAGTCGACGCTGCCGTCGGGCGCGACGATGACGGGCTCCGGGTGCCCGGCACGGGCGATGACGCACCGGCGGCTCACCGGGTCGTAGACGGCGTACAGGCAGGTGGCGCCCAGTACCGCGATGTCGGCCTCCGTCCCGCCGGTGGTCTCCTCGTCGCACAGCCGGATGGCGAGGTCGTCGAGGTGGGCCAGCAGCTCATCCGGCGGCATGTCGAGATCGGCGAGGGTGTGCACGGCGGCGCGCAGCCGTCCCATGCCGGCCGCGGCGTGCATCCCGTGCCCCGCGACGTCACCGACGACCAGTGCCACGCGGGCACCGGAGAGCGGTATGACGTCGAACCAGTCCCCACCGACCCCACCCCTGCGGTCCGCGGGCAGGTACCGGTACGCGACCTCTGCCGCGTCGGGCTCGGACAGCCCCGGCGGGAGCAGACTGCGCTGCAGGGTCAGCGCGGCCAAGTGCTCACGGGTGTAGCGACGGGCGTTGTCGATGCAGACGGCGGCCTGGGCGACGAACTCCTCGGCCATGACCAGATCGTCGTGTTCGAACGGCTCGGGCCGCTGCCACCGGCAAAAGGTGGCCGCGCCCATCGTCACGCCGCGGGCCATGACCGGAACGACCATCCCCGAGTGCAGGCCGAAGGTCCGAACGCTGTGCGCTCGTGCCGGATCGGCCTCCAGCCACCTGGCGTCCTTGCCGATCTCCGCCTCCAGCGCGGAACGGCCGCCGACGAGGGCCTTGCGTACCGGCGCCGTCGGTGGGTATCTGACGAGCGCGCCGGTCGAGGCCACCGCCTCCGGGCAACCCGGGCGCACGGACTGCTGACCGGCCCGGACGAGCGGCACATGGTGGCCGACCGGTCCCGCGGGCGGCTCCTCGCCCTCCAGGACGGAGGCCAGCAGGTCGACGGTGACGAAGTCGGCCAGGTCGGGGACGGCGACATCGGCGAGCTCCTGAGCGGTACGCATGACGTCCAGGCTGGTCCCGATGCACGCACTTGCGGAATTCAGCAGCGCCAGCCGCTGCCGGGCCCGCTGCCGCTCGGTGACGTCGATGGCCAAGTAGCACAGGCCCAGCACGCGGCCCGCCGAGTCGTCGAGCCGGAAGAACGATGTCGAGAACGTGCTGTCCCGGACGGGCACGACCCTCGTACGGCCCCGGTACTCCTGGTCGATAACCGGCGACCCGGTCTCCATGACCTGCCGCATCTGCGCCTCGATCTCCGCGGTGGGCAGGTCCGGCAGCAGCTCGCTGATCCGGCGCCCCAGGCGCTCCTGGCGCGGCACCCCGCTGCTGCGGACCAGTGCGTCGTTGACCCATACGCAGCGCAGGTCGGTATCCACCACGGCCATGCCGACCGGCGCCTGGGTCGGCAGGTTGCCGAGCCAGCGGGTCCGGGCCATGTCGAAGACCAGCAGCTGCCACTGGGGCGTGCCGTCCGGGCTGGTCGCCGAGAAGATGCGCACCCCGACCTCGACGCAGCTGCCGTCCCGGTGCCGTACGGCCAGCACGCCGCCCCAGTCGGTGTCCGGCCGCCATGGCGCGACGGCGTCGCGTACGGCCGCCCGGTCGCGGTCTTCACAGAGCAGTGCGGTGCCGGGCCTGTCCAGCACCTCCCCCGCCGAGTAGCCCATGATGTCCTCGGCGGCCGGGCTCCAGGACACGATCGTTCCGCGCTCGTCCATGACCGCCGCGGCGACTGGCGGGATGTCGAACGCAGGACCGCCCCCTCGCCTGGTGGCTTCAGATGCGCCCATGGCCGCCCGTCCGCTTCCGTCGGCCCCTGTCGTACCCATCTTCGCGCTCCGGGCCCGCACCGGGCCAGCGGACGGGCTCGGCGCGGGCCGGCCACCCCCAGCGGGACGGCCGCGGCTGCCGGGGCGCGTTCCCTGACCGGGGATTCCGCGTCACTCCACCCTGGACGCATCACGGACTCCCGCTGAGGCCGAGAGCCACATGCGGTGTACGCCTGGCTAATATGCGCCTACTCTGCCCGGCTCAGCGCTCGGGTCCTGGTCCGCGAAGGAGTTCATCCATGCCGCGCCCGAGTGTCGAGGCCGAACGCAAGCGGCAGATCCTTACCGCGACGTGCCAGGTCGTCGCCGAGCGCGGCTTCCGCGATCTGCGCATCGCGGATGTGGCCCGGAGGGCGGGGCTGAGCAACGGGTCGGTGCACTACTACTTCGACAGCAAGGAAGAGTTGCTGCGGGCGGCGTTCGAGTTCAACTTCCGCGCCTCCCTCGAACGCCGGCAGTGGATCGGCCAGAGCGAGCTGCCTGCGGCCGAGCGGCTACGCAAGCTGGTCGAGTCGTACCTGCCCGCCACACCTGAGGGGGTCCAGGCCTGGCGGGTCTGGGTCGAGCTGTGGGTGTCGGCCCTGAGCGATCCGGATCTGCGGCGGCTCAACGACACCGTGTACGGCGAATGGCGCGCGCTGGTCGTCGACGTCCTCCGGGAGGGCCAGGCGCTGGGACAGTTCGCGCCAGGCGATCCCGTCGAGATCGCCAATGAGCTGATCGGCATGGTCGACGGGCTCGCGATCCAGGTGCTCTGCTCGGAGCAGATGACGCTCGACCGCATGCGGGAGACCTGTCTGCGCTTCGTCGAGCGCACCATCGTCGCGCCCGGTCCGCGGAGCTGAGGCCGCCCGCATAGGCGCCACTGCCGGCCGGGGCGGTGAACTCCCCTCCCAGCAGCCGCCGTACGAACCCTTGACACGGTCTGGGCGCGGCCCCATGTTGTTCCATAAATATCTGGACGGCCAGTCAATTTAGGGGGCCTCATGCCGCGCCAGGAACGGCCGCGTACGGACCTCGGTGTCTTCAGAGACCCCCGCTCGGTGGCGGTGATAGGCGCCTCGGCCGATCCGGCCAAATGGGGATACTGGCTCGCCCGTGGCGCGCTGGCCGGGCGCGATCGTCGCGCTGTCCATCTGGTCAACCGGGGCGGGGCACAGATTCTGGGCGCGCCCGCCGTCCCCCGGCTCTCCGACCTCGACGAGCCACCCGAACTGGTCGCGCTCTGCGTACCACCGGCCCAGATCGACGGCGTGGTCGACGAAGCCCTTCGGCTCGGCGCGCGCGGATTCCTCGGCATCACCGCCGGCGTACGGGACGAGCGCGCGCTGGCGGCCCGTATCCGCTGCGCCGGTGCCCGGCTGATCGGCCCCAACAGCCTGGGGCTGTTCGACGCCGCGACCGGACTCCGGCTCGCTTGGGGTGATTTCGTCCCCGGAGCCCTCGCGGTGGTCTCGCACAGCGGCCAACTGGGGTCTGAGATCGCGCTGCTGGCCGCCGAAGCGGGCATCGGCATCTCGCGGTTCGTCTCGATCGGCAACCAGGTCGACGTCAGAGCCGCTGAGCTGCTGGCCGACCTCGCCGGTCATGAGCAGACCCGGGTGGTCGGCCTCTATCTGGAGAGCTTCGGCGACGGCGCCGCGCTGTTCGGAGCGATGCGGGCCCTGCGGGCGGCGGGGAAGCCGGTGGTGGTGCTCGCCGTCGGGGGCAGCGATGCCAGCCGGCGGGCGGCCCGGTCGCACACCGGTTCCCTGACCTCCGCGCTGGAAGTCGTCGACGCGGCGTGCCGGGCGGCGGGTGCCCACCGGGTGCACAGCCCGGCGGAACTGGTCACTCTCGCCTCCTATCTGCTGGGCACCCCGCTGCCGCACGGGCGGAGGATCGCGATCGTGGGCGACAGCGGAGGGCAGGGAGCCCTCGCCGCGGACTGCGCCGCCCGGAGGGGGCTGGCGGTGCCGGCGTTGTCGGCCGGGCTGGCGGCCGAGTTGGCGCTCCTGCTGCCGACGGGCTCCGGGACGGGGAACCCGGTGGATCTGGCCGGCGGCGGCGAGCAGGACCTGCGGACCTATGTACGGGTCATGGAAGCCCTGCTGCGTTCCGGCGAGGTGGACGGCGTCGTCCTCACCGGCTACTTCGGGCGGTACGGCCTGGACACCCCCGCCCTCATCGCACCCGAACTCCAAGTCGCCGATGCCCTTGCCGCCGCCGCGCGCCGGAGCGGGCGCCCGCTGGTCATCCACACGATGGGGCAGCACGGTACGGCGGCGGGCTCGTTGCGGCGGCAGGGGGTGCCCGCCTTCGGCAGCATCGAGGCGGCCGTACAGGCACTGGCCGACGCGGCGGAGATGGCCGAGCATCCGGGCCGCGACCTGCCGGCTCCCGCCCCCTCCGGCAACCCGTCGGTCCCCGACGGTTACTGGCAGACCCGGGCCCTGCTCACGACGGCCGGGATCGCTTTCCCCGCCGCTCGGCAGGTGCGTTCGCGCGCGGAACTCGCCGACGCGGCAGCCGCGTTGCGTCCGCCCTTCGTACTGAAGGCAGCGTGGCCTGAGCACAAGACGGAGGTGGACGGCGTACGGACCGGCCTCGCCGACGCCCGCGCCCTCCAGGATGCCTTCGACGGGATGTACGGCCGACTGGGGCCCGGGGCTTATGTCGTGGAGGAGCAGGACACCAGGTCGCCGGTCACCGAAATCCTGGTCGGTGCCCGCCGCGATCCGGACCTCGGTCCCGTCGTCCTGGTCGGGGCCGGCGGCACCGAAGCGGAGCTGTACCGCGATGTGGCCCTGGAGTGCGCACCGGTGACGCTGACACAGGCGCGGGCGATGATCGCCCGGCTTCGGGTCAGTGCACTGCTGGCCGGATGGCGCGGCCGGCTCCCGGGTGACCTCGACGCGGTGGCCGCCGTCGTGGTCGCGGTATCGCAACTCATCGCCCAGCACCCGAAGTTCGCGGACATCGAGATCAACCCCGTACGCGTCGGACCCGACGGTGCCCTCGCTGTCGACGCCCTGATCACTGCCGCGGCCGGCATGCCGCCCATCGAGGACCACCCGCTCGCCGAGCCGTGCGCCGGCGCCTGACACGGAGCACACCCATGCCTCAGCTGACCGGCGGGCAGGCACTCGTCGCCGCCCTGGCCGCCCACGCCGTGGACGTCGTCTTCGGCATCCCCGGAACCCACAACCTGCCGGTGTACTCAGCACTTTCGGCCGCCGGCATCCGCCATGTGTCGCCCCGCCACGAGCAGGGCGCCGGATATGCCGCCGACGGTTGGGCGCGCGTCACCGGCCGCCCGGGCGTCTGCCTCACCACCAGCGGTCCGGCCGTGCTCAACGCCGCCGCCGCGGCCGCGCAGGCCTACTCCGACTCCATCCCGCTCCTGCTGATCTCCCCCGGAATGCCACTACGGCACCCCGGCCGTGGCAACGGCCATCTGCACGAAGTGAAGGACCAGAGCGCCGCGCTCGCGGCGGTCGTCGCCCACAGCCACCGCGTTACCAGCGTCCGGGAGATCCCACTGGCCGTCGCACAGGCCTTCGCCGCCATGACGACCGGACGGCCCCGGCCGGTACACCTCGAGATCCCGCTCGACCTGCTCGACGAGACCGACGACGTCACCGTCGTACGACCCGTGCCCGTCCCTCCCGCGGCACCGGCCGCGGAGCACGTACGTGCGGCCGCCGGCGTACTGGCGGGTGCCCGGCGTCCCTTGGTCGTCGCCGGCGGTGGCGCGAGCGGCGCGGCACCGCAGCTGCGCGGGCTGGCCGAGCGGCTCGGGGCCCCGGTGGTGACGACCGCGGGCGGCAAGGGTGTGCTGCCCGAGGACCATCCGCTGGCGATCGGCGCGGGGCTGCACCACCCGGCAGTGGCCGAACTGACCGCCGACAGTGACGTGGTGATCGCGGTCGGCACCGAACTCGCCCCGTCGGACCTGTGGTCGGGGCCGCTGCCCCTGGGCGGCCACCTGGTCCGGATCGATGTCGACGCGACCGCGATCGCCACCAACGCCGTCCCGGATGTCATGCTCGTCGCCGATGCCGCCCTCGCGCTCGACGCGCTGCTCGCGGCTCTCGGCGAGACCGCTTCGGCCGACGACGGCACGGCGCGTGCGAGGCACTGGCGGGACCGGGTCCGCCGGCAGGCCCACGCCGAAGGGCAGCCATGGCTGGAGATCGTTCAGGCCCTGGCCGGGGCACTCGGGCGGGACGGCATCCTGGCCGGCGACAGTGCGATGGCCTGCTACTACGGCGCACTGTCCAACCTGCCTGCCTACGCCCCGCGTTCCTTCCTCTACCCAACCGGCTTCGGCACGCTCGGATACGGCCTGCCGGCAGCGATCGGCGCGAAGATCGCCCGACCGTCGGCCCCGGTCATCGCGCTGCACGGCGACGGCGGCGTCATGTTCACCATCGCCGAACTCGCCGCCGCGGCCGAGCTCGGGCTCGCCCTGCCCCTGGTCGTGGTCGACAACGGCGGCTACGGCGAGATCCGCAATGAGATGGCCGACCGCGGCGACCCCGTCCATGCCGTCGACCTCGGCCACCCGGACTTCCCTGCCCTCGCCGTCGCCCTCGGCTGCCACGGCGTCCGGGTCAGCAACGTCGCCGACCTGCCGAAGGCGCTCACCACGGCGCTGGCGGCGGACCGCCCCACGCTGATCCACGTACCCGAGCCGCAGCTCGCCCGTGCCCCTCAACCCGCCCAGCACGCCCTGGAGGTGTCCCAGTGACCGCATCGCCTGAGCCGTGGCCGCTCACCGATGAGCAGCGCGCGGTGGTCGCGCTGTGCCGAGACTTCGCCCGCCAGGAGATCCGCCCTCGCGCGCGCGAGGTGGACGAGGCGGATGTCGTCACGCCCGTCGACATCTGGCGGAAGGCCGCGACCGTGGGGATCACCGACTTCATGCTGCCGGAGAAGGTGGGCGGCGGCGGATTCACGGACGTGTTCACCCAGTGCCTGGTCCAGGAAGAGCTGTGCTGGGGCGATCCGGGCATCGGGAATCTGGTGTGCTCGAACGGCTTCTTCGCCGATCCTGTCCTGGCGCTGGGTACGCCCGAGCAGCAGGAGCAGTGGCTCGCTCCCCTGACCGGCCCGGATGCGCCCATGACGGCGCTGGCCACCACGGAGCCCGGCGCGGGTTCGGATGCGGCGTCGATCACGACTTCGGCGCGCAGGGTCGACGGCGGCTACCGCATCAACGGACAGAAGGCCTGGATCTCCAATGCCGGAGCGGCGCAGTTCTACGTCGTCTTCGCCAAGACCGACCCGCAGGCACGCTCGCGCGGGGTGTCCGCGTTCCTGATGGACAAGGACAGCGCCGGCATGAGCTTCGGGGAGCCCATGCGGAAGATGGGACAGCGGGCGATCGTGTGCCGGGAGGTGTTCTTCGAGGATGCCTTCGTACCGGAGGCCAACCGGCTCGGCGACGAAGGGCAGGGCTTCTACGGCCTGATGGGGACGTTCGACATCTCCCGGGTCGTCCTTGGCGCGGCCGCGGTCGGTGCGGCGCGGGCGGCGTACGAGTATGCGCGCGAGTACGCCGCCACGCGTGTCCAGTTCGGCAAGCCCATCATCGAACACCAGGCGGTGGCCTTCCGGTTGGCGGACATGGCCAGCCGGATCGAGGCGTCGCGACTGCTCGTCCTGAGGGCCGCCAGGGTGATCGACGCGGGCGGTGACGCGACCGGGTTGGCCGCGATGGCCAAGCTCACCGCGTCGGAGACCGCGATGTTCTGCACCTGGGGTGCCGTCCAGACCCTCGGCGGCTGGGGCTACTCGCGCGAGTTCCCCGTCGAGCAGTGGATGCGGGACGCGAAGCTGGAGGAGATCGAAGAAGGTACATCCGACATCATGCGGCTGGTGATCTCCCGGCACCTGCCCTGAGTGACGTGTAGCGCCCCGGCCGGCGGCAGCCCACGCAGACCGAGCAGCGGCCGGGCGCCGCCCGCCAGGCCGCATTGCCGGCCTGGCGGGCGAAATGGCCCGGGCGATCGCGAGCAGCGACCGCCTGAGGTGGGGGCGATCAGGGGTCGCGGCTCAGGCCGCCCGGCGGAGGCGGCTCTGGGACACCGCGTCGGCGAACATCGCCGCTGCCTGAGCCTTCGTACGAGCCGCCAGAACCGTGGCCGGCGTCAGGCCCAGCGCCTCGGCGATCCGGGTCAGACTCCAGCCGCCGGCCGACAGGTGAAACACCACCGCGGGGCGGTCCTTGATGTCGACGGCCACCGTTTTGCCGGCGGCCACTTGGGCGACCAGCGGGCCCACCTCCATCAGCCGGCTGGCCTGTTCCCACAGCCAGCGCCGCTCGCCGGGCGTCGTGCCACCCCAGATGCCCTCCGATTCGCGGTGCTGGACGGCGAGCACCAGACAGGCCTGCCGTACGGGGCAACCACGGCACAGGAGCTTGGCAGCGGCCACTTGCTCGTCCGACATCGACCCATGGCCGACCGGGAAGAACAGGCTGGGGTCCGCGTCACGGCAGGCCGGTTCGGCCCCCGTTCGCCAGATCACCCGATCGTTTCCACCAGCGGCGCGGCGACGACCGCCACCCCTCGAAGCTGCCCTGGTGCGCATCACGCCACCTTTCGCCTGTTGCAGAGCCACATCCTCATCAACGCACGAGCGACGGGCACGGTTCATCGTCTGGATCGCCACAGTTCGGTTGAGCCGATCTGCCGTCCCGTCCGTTGTCTGAGTTCAAGACGCAATCGCCCAGGCCCTGTCGCAGGAACCCGGGAGAAAGGTGATCGGGATGCTGCCAGAGAGCGCCAATGAGCCCACCGGCGGTGGGCTGACGATACCCATGGCCTGGATTTACGCGGAGTACGTCGCCGGCGACATCCTGCGGGCGATCGATCTCACCCCGCCCGCGACGCTGGAGTTACGGGCCGGGCACGCGGTTCTGGCCCTCACGGTCTTTCTGTCGGACGTCGACGGTGAGCTGTGCGGCACGGGCATGGACACCCGGGTGGAACAGTGGCTCGCCATGACCTCCTGTGACGATGCCTGGCACACGTGGGTGGCGGAGCAACTGGACTGGCTGGACATGCAGGACGGCGGTACCCAGGACCCCAAGCCGGATCTCCCGCTGGCGCGCGCCGCATGGCAGTGGCTGCGGCACACCGATTTGCTGCTCCGGGATCTGCTGCCCGACTCGCCGCCGGACCCGTCGGCGGACAGCCCGTCGGAGAGCTCCCCCGCGCCCGGCGATCCGGTTGCGCGATGGCTGCCCGCCTGGCGGCTGGGGGTGCCTGTGGCGCACGTGATGCTGCATCACTTCTGAGCCACGCCGCCCACCGCGAGTGGGACTGATCAGCGCTGTGCACACGGAAGCTCTCCTCCGGCACACAATTCCGCCACCCGCGAGCAGCAGCCCCAGCGGGTGGCGGTTCGATTCCGGGGTGTGGGGTCGTTCGCTAGTGCCGCGTCAGCCAGGATTGCCCCGCTTGCCCCCCTGGCACGGCCATCTGCTGCGTTGCCCGATCGACCGAGCAGGCCCACTACGAGGCCGATCC